>CAZQUC010000080.1:5149-13188 GCA_964596095.1 uncultured Enterobacteriaceae bacterium | reverse complement strand
CCTCGGGCGGCTGGCTCATGACTTCGCGCAAGGCGCGGATTTTTTCCTGGGTGCCGGTGCCGGCGGTCTGGAGCTCCGCGGGCATGGCGTCGCGTTCGGGCGCCAGCACCGCTTGCAGGAACGGATGCGCTCGCAAAAACCGCGCTTTTTCCTCGGGCGTGGCCAAGCTGAACAAGCCGCCGTAAAACCGCGGCTTGGGATCTTCCGCGACGTCGCCCGACCGGGTCAGCTCGCGCGCCCGCTGGCAGGCGCGCTCCAGTCGCGGGGCGTCGCGTTGTTCGAGATGATCGAGAAAGGCGGTGGCGTGCCGGGCGAGATCGTCGTGGACGATCCAGCGGGAGTTGACCCGGCGCGCCCAGGCGACGTAACCGTTGGTGTTCCGGCGGGGATTGAAGGCCATGAATACAAAAAGACGGTTTTCACTGATAGTTGGCCTGGCTGACTTTGTCCAGCCGCACCCGGATCGTGCCGGAGGGCACCGGCCATTCGATTTCCTCGCCGGTGCGGAAGCCGAGCAACCCGGTGCCGAGCGGCGCGAGCACGGAGAGCCGTCCGTCGGTGGGATCGGCTTCATCGGGCAGCACGAGCGTGAACACCAGGCGTTCGCCGGTGCCGAGATTTTCCAATTCCACGGTGGAATCGAGCGCCACCACGTCCGGCGGCAGATCGGCCACCGGCACGACGGTCGCGCGGCTGAGTTCCTGCGACAGGCGGCGGAAGTTTTCCTTGTCGGCGTATTGCGCGGACGGAGGCACGTTGAGGAGTTTGCGCAGCACTTTGGCGTCGCGTTCGGAGACGATAATGGATGAGTTCATGGTAATAAAAAAAGGGAGAGAAAGAAAAAGGAACAAGGTTTGGAAGGTGCCCGCGCGGGGCGGCCGTGACCCGCCGGTGAACGGCATGGTGCGAGGCACCGGTGAATCACGCGGGGGAGCGGGAAAAACGGGTCACCGCCCGTGCTTGGATCCGGCTCCCCCTACTTCCGGAAAGCCGCCATTCGATGCGTGAAGGCGCGAACGCGCCCACGCCCGGAGACATCTCCGGGCGGCCGTTGGGTCAACCGATATTTGGGAACCGTTGGTCTCACGCTGGCGGCACCATACCCGCCACACGCCTTTTTGCCAGCGTTGTTTTCCAGAGGACCACGGCGATGAAGCCGAGGCGCAATGGCCAAGGAGCACTTGAGCTCCCTCTCGAAGTTCCCAATCTACTGGCGCGGCACGTTTGTGCGGGTGAAACGGATTGCCCGATAAATCATGCGGGCGCGGCGTCGCGTCGCGCCTTCACTTCTTTTGCCGGAGCGGGTGCTCCGGCAGTGCCACGGCGGGGCCCGGTCATCGGGATGCGGATGCGGAGCCGGGGAGAAAGAAGGGGTGGGCGCCCTCTCTCCGGTCCCGCCTTTCCATGTCAATTTCGGGCAAGGATTTGTCATCCTGCGGCAAAGGAAAGAAAATGCAGGGAAGTCGCGGCTCTCTTACTGGTTTGAATCCGGAATCACTCCGGCCTGATCCTCTCCGCCACATCCTGCGGCATCTTCACGCTCTCCGCGCTGCTGCCGATCTTCCTGCTGCCTTACCAGCGCGCGCGGCGGTAAGGCTCTCCATCGTTGGAATTTTTCTCGCCGCCGTGCTGGCCATTTTGTTATTCCATTTCACCCCTTGATGAATCCCCACAAAAAAAGCCGAACCGGTTGCTTCCTCTGGCTCGTGACATTGGGCGCGCCGGGCGGGCTGGTCTGGCAGTGGGTGCGCCACGACCGCGCCCCAGCCGTGGCCTACGAAACCATCGCCGTCACCCGCGGCGACATCGAAGCCACCGTCACCGCCATCGGCACGCTGCAACCACGCCATGCCGTGGAAGTCGGGGCGCAGGTTTCCGGCCAGATCATCAAGCTCCACGTCCAGCCCGGTGACGTGGTGGAAAAAGGCGCGCTGCTGGTGGAGATCGACGCCAGCGTGCATGAGGCCACCGTGGAGGCCGGCCGCGCCGCGCTCGAAGGGCTGCGCGCCCAGGTCGCTGAGGAGGAGGCGCAGCTGCAACTCGCCGCGCAGCAACTCGCGCGGCAGGAGCGCCTGGCCAAAGAAGGGGCCACGCGCGAAGAGGACGTGCAAACGGCCCGCGCCCAGCACGACGCGACCGCCGCCCGTCTGCGCCAGCGCCGCGCCGCCATCGTCGAACGCGAAGCTTCGCTCAAGGGCGATGAAGCCTTGCTCGGTTACACGAAAATCTATGCGCCGATGTCCGGCACGGTCGTGGCCGTGAAGGCGCGCGAGGGCCAGACCCTCAATGCCACTTACGAAACCCCCACCGTGCTCAGCCTGGCGGAGCTGAATGTCATGACCGTCTGGACCGGCGTCGCCGAAGCCGACATCGACCGCGTGCAGCCCGGCATGACCGCCTCTTTCATCACCCTCGGCCATGACGGCCGGCGCTGGAGCGGCACGGTTCGCCAGGTTCTGCCGATGGCGCCGATTCCGCCGGGCCAGGAGGATGCGGCCAAGTCTTCCGGCGGTGGTCACGGAACCGTCGTGCAATACACCGCGCTCTTCGACGTGGAGAACGACGATGCCGCCCTGCTGCCACGTATGACCGCGCAGGTTTCCATTCTCACCGACTCCGCCCAGGGCGTGCTCGTCGCGCCGCTGGCGGGGCTGGAGTGGGAGGCGGAGCAGCCAGGCCAGGCCACCGCGCGCCTGCTCGGTCCGGACGGCCAACCGCAGGCCCGCCGCGTGCGCGCCGGCAAGCGCGACCGCCGCGCGGCGGAAATCCTCGACGGCCTCAGCGAAGGGGAATCCCTCATCATCGGCGAGCGGCCGGTGGATAAAAAACGGAGGTTCGTGTGGTGACGGAGGCGGCGCCGTTGATCGAACTGCGCGACATCCGCAAGCGCTACGGCGGTGCGGACGGTCCCGCGGTCGAGGTCTTGCGCGGCGTGTCGCTGACTATCCGGCCGGGCGAATTCGTCGCCATCGTCGGCGCGTCGGGGTCGGGCAAATCGACGCTCATGCACCTGCTGGGCTGCCTCGACCGGCCGAGCGCCGGCACGTTCCATTTCGACGGCCGCGATGTCGCCACCCTCGGCCCCGACGAACTCGCATGGCTGCGACGGGAAGCTTTCGGATTTGTCTTCCAAAATTACAACCTCATCGCCGCCGCCACGGCACTGGAGAATGTCGAAGTCCCCGCCATCTATGCCGGCCGGCCCGCCGCCGAGCGCAAGACGCGCGCCCGTCACTTGCTGGAGCAGCTTGGCCTCGGCGATCGGCTGGACCACCGTCCGCACCAGCTTTCCGGCGGCCAGCAACAGCGCGTCTCCCTCGCCCGCGCGCTCATGAACGGTGGCCGCATCATCCTCGCCGACGAGCCGACCGGCGCGCTCGATTCCAAAAGCGGCGCGGATGTGATGGCCCTCTTCGACACGCTCGCCGCCGCCGGGCATACCATCATCCTCATCACCCACGACCGCGCCGTGGCCGCGCGAGCGCGGCGGTTGGTGGAAATCCGCGACGGCGAGATCATCAGCGACACGCCGGCCTCATCGGGCCCATACGCCCTATCTGCCCCGTCCACGCAGCGCTCGTCTTCCCGTCCCGGCCACAGCCGGTTCTTCACCGGCGTCGCCGAAGCCCTGCGCGCGGCGTGGCGCATGATGGCCCTCAACCGTTTCCGCACCGCGCTGACGTTGCTCGGCATCATCATGGGCGTGGCGTCCGTGATCGCCATGCTCGCGCTCAGCATGGGGTCGCACCAACGCATCATCGACCGCCTCGGCGCGATGGGCGCCACCGCCATGTATATCTGGGACCGCGTGCCGCCCGGCGGCGGACCGGATGGCCTGATCACGCTGGAGGATTGCGCCGTCATCGAGCGTTTGCCCCGCGTGCGCCGCGTCATGCCCGGCATGGGCGAGCCGGTCACGCTGCGTTACGGCAGCGAGCATATGCGGACCTATGCCCAGGGAAGCACGCAGATTTTGCCGCAGATGAACCATTGGTCCGTCGCCGAAGGCCGTTACTTCACCGACTTGGAAAGCCGCGCGCTCGCTCCCGTGGCGGTGATCGGGCTCAAGGTCCGCCGACATTTTTTCCGCGATGACGAAAGTCCGCTCGGCCGCACCGTGCTCATCGACAGCGCGCCGTTCGAGATCATCGGCGTCATGAGTGAGAAAGGTTCGCAGAGCGGCGAGGACAACGAGGACGGCCGCGTGCTCGTGCCGCTCGGCACCGCCACCGCGCGGCTGTGGCCTTCCATGCGCGATCCCGAATACGCCATGGTCGAGGCCGACAGCTCCGAGGAAATCAAGCTCGTCGAGGCCGCGATCCACCAACTGCTGCTCGAACGCCACGGGCGCGAGGATTTCGAGATCAGCAACCCCGCCGCCCGCGTCCAGGCCGAGAAAGAAACGCGCAACACCATGATGGCCATGCTCGGCTTCACCGCCGCGATTTCACTCATCGTCGGCGGCATCGGCGTCATGAATGTCATGCTCATGTCGGTGCGTGAGCGCACGCGGGAGATCGGCATCCGCATCGCCACCGGGGCGCGCCAGCGCGACATCCAGTGGCAATTTCTCATGGAGACGGTGCTGGTGGCCGTGGTCGGCGGACTGGCGGGCGTAGCCGTCGGCCTGCTCGCGGGCGGCATGCTGATGGCCTTCGACGTGCCGGTCATCTTTTCCGTGCGCGCCATTCTCGCCGCCTTCCTCTGTTCCGCCGCCACCGGCTTGGTCTTCGGGTTCATGCCCGCGCGCCGCGCCGCCCGGCTCGATCCCGTCGTCGCCCTTTCCGGAGAAACATGAATCCCCGCCACGCCATCCTCTGCATCCTCATCGTCGGCGGCCTGTCCGCCTGCGCGGCTTGGCGCGAACCGGCCTCCACTGAGAACGAAGCCGTGCGACTGCCGGCCGCATTCTCCCGCTCTCCGGCGTCCGCCCGCCGCGATCCGCTGGATGTCGCCTGGTGGAAACGATTTCGCAGCGCGGAACTCAATGCCCTGATCGCCGAAGCGCGGACGCACAGCCACGATGTGGCCGCCGCCTTGGCGCGGGTCGAACAGGCCCGCGCGCAGGTCCGCCTCGCCACCGCTCCCCTGTGGCCGGAGCTGTCCGGCTCCGCGGGGATCGACCGTGCCGGCCGCCTCAAGACCGGCACCACGCGCGGCGAAAACACTTATGCCACAGGCTTGACCGCGAGTTACGAGGCCGATCTTTGGGGCCGGCTGCGCGCCTCCCGCCGTAGCGCACGCCATCGGTTCGAGGCCAGCGTCTTCGATCACGACGCCGTCGTGCTCACGCTCACCGCCGACGTGGCGTCCACCTGGCTGCACACCGTCGCCTTGCGCGAACGCCTCACGCTTGCGGAGAACAACGTCGCCACCGCGCGGCAGATTCTCACCTTCATCGAAACCCGCGCGCGCGCCGGCGCCGCCAGCCCGTTGGAAGTCGCGCAACAACGCGGTCTGCTCGCCGCGCAGGAAGACGCCCTCGCCGCGCTCCGCACCCGGCGCGGCGAGACGGAACTCGCGCTCGGTCTGCTCCTCGCCCGTGCCGGCGCCGCGTCCGTGCGCACCGCGTCGTTGCAAGACATCGACCCGCCATCTCTCCACGCGGGCGCGCCCTCCGCGCTGCTCACCCGCCGTCCCGATCTCGCGCGTGCCGAGGCCGAACTCGCCGCCGCCCAGGCCGATATCCATGCCGCGCGCGCCGCCCTGTTGCCGCGCCTCACCTTCCGTGCCGGACTCGACGTGACCAGTCCCAGCACCACCGCGTTATTCTCCCAGCCGCTCTATCAACTCGCCAGCGGCCTCACCGCGCCCATTTTTCAAGGCGGTCGTCTCCAGGGCGAGGCCGACCAGACAGTGGCTCTCCGCGAGGAATTGCTCGCCAACTACCGCCAAGCCATCCTCACCGCCTTCGGCGAAGTCGAAACCGCCCTGCTGGCGCTCCATGATTGGGAAACACGCCGCCGCCCTCAGGAGGAGCAACTCGCCCAAGCCCGCCGCGCCTTCGACCTCAGCGAAGCCCGCTACCGTGCCGGCGCGGAGACGCTGCTGACCCTCCTCACCACGCAGCAAGCCCTTTATCAAACGCAGGACACCCATCTGCAATGGCGCCTCGCCCGCCTCCACGCCACCCTTGCTCTCTACAAAGCCCTTGGTGGCGGGTGGGAACGGTGAGGCGGCCAATCTCATTCGATTAAAGGCGTGTTGGTTGGTTTGATCGCTCATCAACAAATCAATCGCGAGGCAAACCTGTGAGCGAGCGGAATCCCGCGATCGGCTCCAAATCCTCCGTGACTTTCGGGCGTCTTTGGTTATCAGGAGGGGGCGTGTGCCCTCTATGGTCTTGAAGGTCGTGAAAAGATGGTGTGGGGCGGCCGGCTGGCTTGCCTTGATGTCGCTTTCCACCGCGGTGGCCGCAGTGGAAAAAGTGGACGTGAACCTGGACTACGTGGCGGGACTGGCCCTGCAACGGGCGCAGGCGCCTTTCAAAAGCCCGCGCGGGTCGCTGCCGCCGGAGCTTTCCGTGGAGTCGCTCAATTACGACCGCTATCGCGACATCCGCTTCATCGAGGAGGAGTCGCTCTGGCGCAAGGACGGCCGGCCGTTCTGGGCGGCGTTTTTCCATCCCGGTTATATTTACCAAGAGCCGGTGAAGCTGCACGAGTTCACCTCCGGCGGCTACGCGCAGCCGATCCGCTTCGCGCCGGATTTTTACGATTATTCGAAGGTGCCGGGCCTGAAGGAAAAAATCCCCTCCGAGGCCGGCTATGCCGGGTTCAAGCTCCTCTCTGCGCTCAACAAACCCGGCCGCATGGACGAATTGGCTGTCTTTCAGGGCGCGAGCTATTTCCGCCTGCTGGGCCGCGGCTCGAACTACGGACAATCCGCGCGCGGGCTGGCCATCAATTGCGGCGAGGGCGAGGAATTCCCTCTCTTCACCGACTTCTGGCTGGGCAAACCGGAAGAGGGCGCGGCGGAAGTGCGGCTCTATGCCATTCTCGACAGCCGCAGTTGCGCTGGCGCGTATCAATTCACCATTAAGCCCGGCGAGTGGACGACCTGCGAGGTGGAGGCGGTGGTGTTCTGGCGGCCGGAGGACGTGATCGCCGCGAGTTACGCCGCGGAAAAGGCCCCCTACCCCGGCCTCAAGACCGTCGGCCTCGCGCCGTTGACGAGCATGTTCTGGTTCGGCGAAAACACCGAAAACAAACCGGACGATTACCGCACCGAAGTCCACGATACCGACGGCCTGCTCATCCAAATGGAGAACGGCGAAACTGTGTGGCGGCCGCTGGCCAATCCACCGGTGAAGGACCTCATCCGCCATAGTGTCTTCGCGGCCAAAAACCCGCGCTTCTTCGGCCTACTCCAACGCGACCACGACTACCACAACTATCACGAGATCACCAATCTCTACCACAAGAACCCGAGCTTTGTCATCCGGCCCAAGGGCGATTGGGGCGAAGGCCAGGTGCGCCTGGTGGAGATCGGCACGGTCAATGAATACGCGGACAACATCGTGGCATTCTGGAATCCGGTCGCGCGTCCCGAACCCTTGCAGCCGTTCCGCTTCGGCTACCGCATCGAAGCGGGCTCCTCCGGAGAGGAACGCTACTCGCCCCATTTCGCCAAAGCCACGCGTGTGGGCGCCGCGCCGGAAAATGCGAAGGTGCGCGATTTCGTGATCGACTTCACCGGCCCGGATCTCGACAAGCTGGCGGCCGACGCCCCGCCGCAAGTCGTCGCCTCCTGCCCGCCCGGCGTGGGACATTTCAGCAAAGCCATCGCGCAGAAAAACCCCGTGGACGGCACTTGGCGCGTCTTTTTGAAATTCGAGCCGGCGGAGGATTTGCTCGATCCCGTGCCGCTGCGCTGCACCCTCCATCAAGACGGACGCCCCCTGACCGAAACCTGGGATTACCTGTGGACGCCCCGCTGACGCAGATCGAACTCCCGCCCGGACACTCCGCCGAGGCGTGGAACCAAGCCTACGCCAAGGTCGAGAGCTACCTCGCGTCCCTGCGGTTGGAGAACCGCTT
>CAZQUC010000080.1:0-5049 GCA_964596095.1 uncultured Enterobacteriaceae bacterium | reverse complement strand
CAATTCCTCGCGCCCGGCCCGTGGCCGGAGGCGTTCGTCAAACAGATGCGCGAGAGCTATCTGCGCGCCGGTCCCGATTTCCAGCTTTCCACGATGCATCCACGGCCCATTGACCTCGGCCCCATCCACACGCTGACCACGCTCAGCAACCGCCCCTATTTGAAAATGGTCCTGCTGTGGCTGCTGCTGGTGACCGGCGGAGTCATGCTCTTCGTTTTCCTCCACTAAAGCCATGTCCGATCCGGTCGAGCCTCCCCCCACCGGCGAACGGGCCACTTCCCCGTCCGCGACGGACCCGCGCGGCCCGGGCCGGCCCGGCAAACGCCGCGTGAGCCACCCCGTGCGGCGCGGCGTGCGGCTCTTCCTCTTCATCTCCCTCACCCTGCTACTCACGGGCGCCAATACGTGGCTCTTCGCGGACTGGCTGTGGCGGCTGGATTGGACCGCGTGGCACACCGTGCTGCTGATCCTCTTTTTCATCCTCAACTTCGCCGTCTCCTTCGGCTGCCTGCACGCCGTCTTCGGCTTTATCGTGCGACGGCGCGGCGACCGCGGACGCATCACGGCGCTGCATCCGTCCTCCGACACCGACATCTCCGCGGTGGCCACCGCCATCGTCGTGCCCATTTACAACGAAGACGTGACCGCCGTCTTCGAGCGCGTGCGGGTGATGTGGGAATCGCTGCGAAAAACCGGCCAGCACGAAGGGTTCGACTTTTTCATTCTCAGCGACTCCACCAATCCCGCCGTGTGGGTGGAAGAGGAGACGCGATGGTTCGAGCTGACCCGCGAACTCGGCGCGCTCGGGCAAATCCATTACCGCCGCCGCACGCTCAACCGCGAGAAAAAGAGCGGCAACATCCGCGACTTCCTCAACGCCTGGGGCCGGCACTTCCGCTACATGATCGTGCTCGACGCGGACAGTCTCATGCAGGGCCAAACCCTGGTGGCGCTGGTCCGGCTCATGGAGGCCAACCCCACGACCGGCCTCATCCAGACCGTGCCCGGCCTCGTCAACAGCGACTCGCTCTTCGGACGCATCCAGCAATTCTCCAGCCGCCTCTTCGGCCCGCTCTTCGTGGCGGGCCTCAACTACTGGGTGCAGGACGGCGGCAACTACTGGGGCCACAACGCCATCATCCGCGTCGATCCCTTCATGCACAATTGCGACCTCCCCACCCTGCCCGGCAAAAAACCCTTCGGCGGCCACATCCTCAGCCACGATTTCGTCGAAGCCGCCCTGCTACGGCGCGAAGATTGGGAAGTCTGGCTCGCCTATGACTTGGAGGGCTCCTGGGAGGAAGGCCCGCCCTCGCTGGTCGATTTCGCGCAGCGCGACCGCCGCTGGTGCCAGGGAAACCTGCAGCACGCCCTGCTCCTCTTCGCCAAAGGCTTCCGCGGCATCTCGCGGCTACACCTGGTCATGGGCATCCTCGGCTACGTGGCCTCGCCGCTGTGGCTGGCCTTCATCCTCGTCTTCGCCTGGATCAAGTTTTACAAAGGCGTCGTCACCGACCTGACGGACATCCCCGGCGCCTCCGCCTCGCCACTGCTGCGCGGGCTCAGCCTGGCCGAGCACGGATTCCTCGTCTTCGGCCTCAGCATGGGATTGATCTTCCTGCCCAAGTTCATCGCGCTGCTCGATCTCGCCCTCACCCCCGGCCGCGTCGCCCTCTTCGGCGGCTGGGTGCGCGCGGCCGCCAGCGTGTTTCTGGAAACCCTCGTCTCCGCCTTGCAGGCCCCCATTTTCATGCTCTTCCACACCCACTTCGTGCTGACCAATCTGCTCGGCCGCGAAGTCGGCTGGGGACCGCAACGCCGCGCCGCCGACGGCACCGCGTGGATCGATGCCGTCAAGGCCCACGGTTGGCAAATGCTCGCCGGCCTCGGCTTCGGCGTCTTCAGTTGGTATTGGCTGCGCGACAGCTTCTGGTGGTTCGTGCCCATTCTCATCGGCCTCGTGTGCTCGATCCCGCTCTCCGTCTTCAGCAGCCGCCTCTCCTGGGGCGCGTCCGCAAAAAAACTCGGCCTCTTCCTCTCGCCCGAGGAAACCCATCCGCCGGTGGAAGTCACCCGCTTGAGCGAGCGCCTGGCCGCCGCCGCGCCCCCGGCCGACGGACACACCCCTGCCGACCGCCTCCGCCACATCATCGTCGATCCCTACGCCAACGCGATCCACGTCTCCCTGCTGCGGGAAAAGGGGCTCAACCCCGACTACGCCGCCGAACTGGCCGCCGCCGGAGCCGGCTCGCCGGAAACCCTCGCCTTGCGCCAACGCCTGCTCCACGAAGGCGCCGACGCCCTCACGCCTGCGGAGATGCTCCGCCTCATGACCGACGGCGACACCATCGCCTGGCTCCACAGCCGCGTCTGGACGCTGCCCGCCGCCGACCTCCATCCCTCGTGGCAACAAGCCATCCAGGCCTACGGGGCGTAGGGATCATTTGGCGCGAGGCTGCGCACCGCTTTGAGTCGAACGAGGAAAAGCTCTCGAATATTCTTCCCTTTGCCGTGCGCCTCCAATCCAAAGCTGCGCCAGTGGCCACGGCGCAGGCCTTCATGATTCCTTGTAGCGGGATGATTCCGGCCCATCGGGTAGCGCCGTGGCAATGGGTGTGGTTGCTTCGCGCCGAGTGGCCGCTCTATCGCCAGGGGCGTTCGCATTTTCTCTTGGCGGGCGGCGCATTACCGCTAGCGATGGAGGATGAATCTCGATGTGTCACCTTCCGCTTGGCTCGATTTGAGCAAGACCAGCCACCGCGCACTCTTCCGCGAGGGCGAGCCGGTGTGGGCGCCGCTGGCGCGGTTGCGCGGGTATCTGGCGGAAACGCTGCGTCCGGCGATCTTGGGAGAAGTGATGCCAGGGGCGTTCGTCGGTGAGCAGGTTTATATCGGCCGGGGCACGCGGGTGATGCCGGGGGCGGTCATCATCGGACCGGCCTGGATCGGCGAGCGGTGTTTTGTCGCGCCGGGATGCTACATCCGCGAGCATGCCATCATCGACCACGGATGCATCGTGGCCAATTCCTCTGAGTTCAAAAATTGCCTCCTCTTTGAGGGCTGCGAGGTGCCGCATTTCAATTACGTGGGCGATTCCATCCTCGGGCACAAGGCGCATCTCGGCGCGGGCGCGGTGTTGTCGAACTGGCGGCTCGATCATCAAACGATCGCGATCCCGCTGTCCGACGGCGGCAAGCTGGATACCGGGCTGCCGAAATTCGGCGCGGTGGTGGGCGATCATGTCGATATCGGCTGCAACAGCACGATCAGCCCCGGCAGCCTGCTGGGCCCGCATTCGGTCATTTACCCGAACACGCACTGGCGCGGGGTGCTGGAGCCCCGCCGGATCGTCAAGCTGCGCCAGACGATGCAGATCGTGGAGAGGAGATGAACTCGAAGCGCATCGGGGCAGGCCCCGGCCTTGTCGCTGACATTGGCGGTGGTCACAGGCAGCAGATGGGGCAGACCCCGACTATCGACGGCCAAGTGACGTTTGATGCCTGAGTCTGTCCGGTAATTTTGCATAATGGCCATAAAAGGGTATGGATGGAGATGCGAAAAAGCTATCCAGCCAATGGCAGGAAATGGGCCTTCGGCAGAAGGCAGGACGGTTTTTTGTCCGTAGAATTTGAGATAGAAAAATAATCGTTCGAAATATAATTTCATTCACTCATTTTCCTGCCCTGAATATCCCTATCCAAAATTTTTCCTGCCACGCTTGTATGCACGGCCATTTCCCTGTCGCATTCCGTCGATTTCCGGCCTAATTTCCAACCTTTTTGCCAATCATGTCCGATCCCGTCGCTTCCCCCCTGCCAGCCGCTCCCGCGAAGCCCGCCAAGCCAAAGCGGGTGAACGTCCGCACGCCCGAAGTGATGGCCTTGGTGCAGGAAGAGGTCAAACGCCACTACCTGAGCGCGGTGGTGGACAAGGTGCGCGCCCAAGGCGGCGAACTGACCATCGGCGCGACGACCGTCCGGCTCGCCAAACAATTCGGCTTTTGCTACGGCGTGGAGCGCGCCATCGACCTCGCCTACGCGGCCCGGCGCGTCTTCGCCGATCGCAAGATGTATCTCATCGGCGAGATCATCCACAATCCCGAGGTCAACCGCCAACTGCGCGAGATGGGCGTGGAATTCCTGCCCAATCCCGTGTCGGAGGCGCGCATCCGCCAATTGAGCGCCCAGGACGTGATCATCGTCCCGGCCTTCGGCGCGGAGACGAAAACGATGAAACACATCGAAGAGCAGGGCTGCGCGGTCATCGACACCACGTGCGGCGACGTGATGAGCGTGTGGCGGCGGGTGCGGGATTATGCCAAACTGGGCTACACCTCAATCATCCACGGCAAATCCGCCCACGAGGAAACCCGCGCCACCTCTTCACGCGCGCTCGGCCTCGCCGGCAACGGCCACTATCTGGTCATCCTCACGCTCGACGATTGCGATTACGTCTGCTCCTACCTCCGGCACGGCGGCGACCGCGAGGCGTTCCTGAAAAAATTCGCCGGCGCCTATTCGGAAGGATTCGATCCCGACTTGCATCTCGGCCGCGTCGGCGTCGCCAACCAGACCACCATGCTCAAAAGCGAAACCGAGGAAATGCAGCGCCGCGTCCGCCAGGCCGTGATCGACCGCGACGGCGAGGAGGCGGCCAAGGACAATTTCATTTTCTTCGACACCATCTGCGGCGCGACCCAGGAGCGGCAGGACGCCTTGTTCGACATGCTGCGCGAGCCGCTGGACCTGCTCTTCGTCGTCGGCGGCTACAACAGCTCCAACACCCAGCACCTGGTCGAGATCGGCGAACAAGCGCTGCCCACGTTTTTCATCCGCGACGAGGAGCGGCTCAAATCCGTCACCGAGATCATCCATTACGATCTTCACCTCAAACAGGAAAAAACCAGCTACGCGGAAAAACTGCGCAACCCCTCCCCCCTCATCATCGGCATCACCGCGGGCGCCAGTTGTCCGAGCAATCTGATCGAGGAAACGATTTTCCGGCTCTTTGAATTGCGTGGTGTCTCGCGCGAGCAGGTGCTGGCGGCGT
>CAZQUC010000079.1:0-13280 GCA_964596095.1 uncultured Enterobacteriaceae bacterium | reverse complement strand
GGGTTCGTGCTCGCGTGGTTTCTATATTCCCGGAAGATTTTCCTGCGCGTGTGATTCGTTCTGGTAAATGTGGGGACGACGCATTGGCTTGCGCCGGCCTCCCTCTCCGAGCCGTCCGTCCGCTCTCCAAGCTCCCTTTTGGGATGGCGCTTCTTATTCCGGCGCCTTCACCACCGGCTGGGCGGTGAAGCGCAGCGTCCGCAGGTCGCGGAGCACGCGCAGGTCGAAGGGGTCGCGGGCATTGTGGTAAAAGCTGGCATCGAGGATGTCGAGCACGTCATGGATCGGCCGCGCGCCGATCTCGAGGATGATGTCACCGGCCACCAACCCGGCTTTCTCCGCGCGGGAGCCCGCGCGCACGAATTCGACACGCGGCAGCGAGGTGCCGATGGCGATGCCGAGTTCGAGCTGGGAGGAATCCACTTTGCCAAGCGCTTTGAAATCGGCCAGCACCTTGGCCACCGCGGCGGCGGGCAGGGCGAGCCAGGAGGGGGCGGCGTCGGGCGCCGGGCCGAGGACGAGCGCGGCGATCTCTCCTTCGTCGGTGGCGATCGGCGTGCCCGGCAGCGGCTCCTCGTCGGTTTCGAACTGGATGGCGAAATGGGCGAACGGGAGCGGCTGACCTTTGATCTGGCTGATTCTCCCGGCATACGCCGCCGGGCGGTCGCCGTGGGTTTCTTCGGCCCAGTGCAGGCGGGTGGCGGGAGCAGGCGAGGTGGCGCGCAGCGCGGGCAGAGGTTTTCCCTCCTCGGTGGCCGGGCGGGAGGGTTTGAGCAGGAGCAGACGCGAGGTGGGGTCGAACAACGCCACGGTGGCCGGGGCCGGCCCATCCGGCGTGGTGAAGGTGAAGGTGGCTTTGGGTTCCACGCTCGGCGCGACGGTCACCAGCAGGCCGGTGTCATCCAGCACGATGCCTTGCGAGAGGGTTTCCTCGCCGGCGCTGTTGGTCTGGATTTCCACTCCGGCGGGAGCTTCGGCCCGGAGCATGGCCGTCATGATGCCCCCCAGCAGCCCGGCGGCGAGGCCGAGCCTAGCGAACGAGGATAACCCTTTCATCCCATTGAGATACCGGCGCGCCGGTGGCCTTGTCAACCGCGGCGTCCGCTCCGGAGGAGGGCAGCACCCAGCGATCACCGGGGGTGCGGCGCAGGCCGTTGGGCGTCGGCGCGGGAGCCGCGGGCTGGTCGGAGGTCAGGTGGACGCCCGGGAACACGCCGCGTTCTTCCGGCAGTGGCAGCACGTCCCGCGGGGTGACGGTGCCGCGCGGCGTTTCCGTGGTCTTCGCGGCGCCGGCGGTCTGGGAGCCTTCGCCGGCCGGGCGGGCCAGCCAGGCGAGTCCCGCGAGAGCGAGCCCGGCCGCCGCGCCCGCCGGGATCAGCCGCCGGGGCGAAAGCCATGCCTGCCACTCGTGCCATGCGGCGGCGGTGCGGTCCTTCCACCATTGCCAGGGGGACAGGCGCAGCCACTCCGCGCGCTGGCGCTCGTGGAAGTCGTGTAAAAAGTTTTCCACATAACCGGCCGGCGGCTGCTCGTGGCGCTTGAGGCGCAGCAGGGCGGCGAGTTCCGGGGGTGGATCGATGGATGGGGACATGGGACGAACTCCTCCTGGCTCAGAAAAACGGGATGGGACTACTTCTTCCAAAACTCCTCCAGATGCGTTTGCAACTGGCGGTGGGCGTAAAACAACCGCGAGCGGATGGTGCCTTCCGAGACGCCCATGATGCGGCTGATCTCGGCATGCGGCAATCCTTGGATGTCATACATCACGACCACGGCTCTGTGATCTTCGGACAGCTTTTGCAGGGCTTCGTTCAATCTTTTCTGCAACTCCTGGAGATGGGCCCGCCGGTCCGGCGCGTCGGGGCTGGTGAGCGCGATGTATTCCTCGTCGCGCTCGATGGCGGCGTCGAAGTCGTCGAGGCTCATCGCGCGGGCGCGGCGGTTGCGCTTCTTGAGGAAGTTGAGCGTCATGTTGGTCGCGATGGAGTAGAGCCAGGTGTAGAATTGGCTCTGGCCGCGGAACCGCCCGAGTGAGCGATAGGCCTTCGCAAACACGTCCTGCAAGAGGTCGTGGGTATCCTCGCGGTGGGAGGTCATGTGGTAGATGAGCGCGTAGAGGCGCGGGGTGTGGCGGCGCACCAATTCATCGAAGGCCGTCACTTCTCCCGCTTGGGCGCGCGCGACCAATTCGGCATCCGGGGGCTGGGGGGATGGTTCGTCGGCCATGAGGAAAAAGATCAGCCGGCGATGGCAGCATGGGTGGGGAGCGCGGTGGCGGCTTCTTTGCGCAAGCGCACCGCGACGTGATGGCAATGGGGGAGGATGAATTTTCTCACCTCCACCTCCACCGCCCGCAAGGGCCAGCCGGCCAAGAGCAGATCGGCCGCTTCCTCCGCGAGGGTTTCGATCAACCGCCGCTCACCCCGCACCGCCAAGGCGGTGACTTGTTCTGCGACGGCGGCGTAATCGACCGTGGCCGCCAGCGAGTCACCCAAGCCGGCCAGGCCGCGAAGTGGTTCCAGGATCAGGTGAAACTCAACTGTTTGCGGCCGCGCCCGTTCCTCCTCGGGCACGCCCACGCGGGTGGCGGCTTTCAATCCGCAAAGATGGATGGTGTCGGCAGGCATGGTGAATTCCGCACGGCGGGCGCGTGGGTCTCGCGACGCGTCACGCTGCTAGGATGGGACGACTCCGCCGCACGTTCAAAATCAAAATTCATTGATCCATCGCCGCGGGGCGCGGGGCCGGATGCGTCTTTTTTTTACCGAACGATTGACATTTTTCCCCAATCCCCTAAAACGCGACTCGCTGCGTTTTCACGCATGGACCACGTATTGCCATATCAGCCAACCACCTAATACCAAAATGAACAAAGCCGAACTCACCGAAGCCGTTCTCAAAAATCTTGGCAAAGACACCACCAAGAAAGCCGCCGCCGATACGGTGGAAGCCGTCCTGACGGCCATCGCCGCCGGGATCAAGAAGGACAAAGTTGTCCAAATCATCGGCTTCGGCACTTTCAAAGTGACCGCCCGCAAAGCCCGCCAGGGCCGCAACCCGAAGACCGGCGAGAAGATCAAGATCAAGGCATCCAAGAGCGTCCGCTTCTCGCCTTCTTCCACGCTAAAAGCAAAGCTGTAAGCGCGGGTTTCGCCGATGTGATTTTGCGCCGCGGTGTCCCTCACGGAAGCCGCCCGGACGCGAGACCCCGGAGGGATTTTTACTTATGATCGGGGATGCGCCGTGGAGGGACGGTCCTCCGGCCGGAGCCACCACGCGTGGAACGCCGCCAAGGCCCGCCCTCGATGACTGAGTGAGTTTTTTACGCCGGCGGATAATTCCGCGAAGGTTTCCTCGAACCCGGCGGGCACGAAGAGCGAGTCATACCCGAACCCGCCCGCGCCGCGCTCCGCGTCGCTGATGTGGCCTTCCACGGCGCCGGAGAATTCTTCGATGACGCGGCCGTCGCGGGCCAGCGCCAGCACGCAGCGGAACCGTGCGGTCCGCGCCACCGGTGCGACCGCGTCGGTGGCCGCGAGCGTCGCCAGCAGTTGGGCGCGATTGGCCGCGTGGTCGCCATGTGGGCCGGCATAGCGGGCGGAGCGCACGCCGGGTTCGCCGCCCAAGGCATCGACTTCCAGGCCCGAATCATCGGCCAACACCCACGTTTCCGGTCCGGCCAGCGCGCTGGCAGCGAGGGCTTTGAGCGCGGCGTTTTCGGCGAAGGTCGCACCGGTTTCCTCCGGCTCCGGGGCGTCCGGCCACGCGGTCAGATCGCTTACCGCGAAGGCGTCGCCGAGGATGGCGCGGATTTCTTCCGTCTTGTGGGCGTTGTGGGTGGCGATCAGCAGTTGGGTCATCGGAAGCAAGGTTGTCGGAAAGTGGCGAAGGCGAGCCGCGTCAACGGGCGGGAGGATGGATGCGAATGGTGGAGGCATCCGCGTCGGCGTCGGCGGCCGGCGCGTGGCGGGAAAAGAGCGTGTGCTCTTTGTGCAGGCTGTCGGTGACGCGAAGGATTTCATGGCGAAACCCGAGCTGGTCGCGCAGGCGCGCGCGTTCGCTGGCTTCGTCGAGGCGTTTCTTGGGCACGAGGAGAAAGGCCGCGTCGGCGGGGATTTCCTTCCATTCGTTGATGACGGTGTGCGGGCAGGTCAGATAAAACCGCCAGTGCAAGGGCGTGGGGATTTCGCCGGGATTGAGAATATACAGAGGCTCCCGCCCCACGGCTTGGGAGAGCACCCGGCCGACGGGGCGCATGTTGTCGTGCGGCCGCATGGCAGGCACGACGGTGAGCGCATAGACCGCACTGAACATCGCGCCGGCCAAGGCGGTGGCGAGCACCGGGCGCAAGGGCGGAGTGGCGAGCCGGGAGGATTTGGCCCAGAACCGCCCGAGGCCAAGCGCGATCAGCAGCGTCGCCAGAGACACCAAGCCGGCGCCGAGCGTCTCGCCGGCGCGCGCCACCGGCAGCCATGGGCCGAGCACCCCCGCGACGCCGACTACGGCCAGCACGCCCAGCGCCACGTTCGTCCAGTGGCGGAGCGCGCGTTCCGAAACGACATGCCAGAGCAGCACCGCGGCGAGCACCGCCACCGGAAGCGTCAACGGCTGGAGAAAGCGGTCGCGCACCGTGGGCACGAGCAGCACCAGCCCTGTCGTCACCGCGCCGCCCAGCCACAGGCCGTGCAGCAGCGCGCCATCCCGCGTGGGCCGGCGCGCGGCGAGCGCGGGTAGCCGCCGGCCCCACCAGAGCAACGCCACGCTCCACGGCAGCCACATCACGATCACCTCCAGCGGCGTGGCCAGCCAGTCGCCGAGGTTGAAAAGTTCCAGATCGAAGCGCTCGCTCAATTGCTTCCACCACGTCGCGCCGGTTTCGACCTTCGGCGCGGCGAGGACCATCCGGCTCTTCACCAGCCACGCCCACGGCAGAAAGACCGCCAGCATCAACCCCACGCCCACAAAATGGGCCGGATGCCACAACTCGCGCCAGGAATGGTTTTTCACCAGCGCCACGAGCACGATCGCGTAGAAAAACACCAGATGCGGCGGCCCTTTGCAGAGCAACCCCGCGCCCAGCACCAGCCACGGCAGCGTCCACGTCAGCCACGGCGAGGCCTCGCGCCGCCACAGGTGCATCCACAGTGCCATGGCCACGCCGGTCAGCGAGACATAGAGCGCTTCGATTTCCACCAACCGCCCTTTGCTGAACATCCCGGCCGTGGTCAGCAGCAGGATGCCTGTCAAGAGGGCCGCCCGAGCCCGTTCGGAAACGCGCGCGCCTTCCCCGGCCACGAACCCGCCCAGCAGACACCCGCCTGCCA
The DNA here is from genome assembly GCA_964596095.1 of uncultured Enterobacteriaceae bacterium. Lineage (GTDB taxonomy): Bacteria > Verrucomicrobiota > Verrucomicrobiia > Verrucomicrobiales > V1-33 > CAJBME01. Next base: position 7,956 of record CAZQUC010000079.1, on the reverse strand, counting down.
ACGCCAGCACCAGCACCGCCACCGCGGAGGGCAGCCGCACTGTGAATTCATCGACGCGCCCGCCGCGCAGCGCGACACTCGCCGCCACCGCCCAGTTGATGAGCGGCGGCTTGCGCAAATACGGCTGGCCTTCCATGTAAGGCAGCGCCCATTCGCCGGTGCGCCGCATCTCCAGCCCCGGCAGCGCGCGCCGCCCTTCCTCGCCCTTCAACTCCGGCCCGCCCAAGCCCGGCAGATACAGCACCGCCCAAAGAGCGGTGAGCGCGAGGACGACGTGCCAGAAACGCATAAAACAAAAAGCGACGCCGGATCGGGAGAATGAGGATCACAACGGCGCCGGCGCGGCGGGCGTGGAGAGCTTGCGGCCCACGTCGCGCATGGCCTGGGCGACGGGGATTTCGTGGATGCTGTCTTCGGTGAGGGAGACGCGGATGGTGTCGCCGATGCCGTCGGCGAGCAAGGAGCCGATGCCGATGGCGCTCTTGATGCGGCCGTCCTCGCCGTCGCCGGCTTCGGTGACGCCGAGATGGATGGGATAATTCCACGGCTCGCCCGCCGGCGTCCGCGCGGCCTCTTTGGCGCTTTCGGCGTCGAGCCGGGCGACGAGGAGGCGGTAGGCGGCGATCATGACCTTGGGGTTGCTGGCCTTCATCGAGAAGATGAAATCGTGGAACCCGAGTTCGCGCGCGATGCGGGCGAACTCCAGCGCGCTCTCGACCATGCCGAGCGGCGTGTCGCCGAAGCGGTTCATGATGCGGTCGCTGAGGCTGCCGTGGTTGGTGCCGATGCGCAGGGCCACGCCGCGCTCGCGGCAGAGCTTCACCAGCGGGGTGAACCGCACGTGCAGGCGCTCCAGTTCGGCGGCGTATTGCTCGTCGGTGTATTCGACGATCTTGAACTTTTTCGAGTCCGCGTAGTTGCCGGGATTGATGCGGACTTTCTGCACCCATTGCGCGGCTTCCAGCGCGGCCTCGGGCTTGAAGTGGATGTCGGCCACGATGGGCACGTCGCAGCCGCGCTCGCGCAGGCCGGCGACGATGTGTTGCAAATTCGCGGCGTCCTTCACGGTCGGCGCGGTGATGCGCACGATCTCGCAGCCGGCCGCGGCCAGTTCGAGCGTCTGCTCCAGGCAGCGCGCGGTGTCCATGGTGTCGCAGGTGAGCATGGACTGCACGCGCACGGGGTTGGCTCCGCCGACACCGACGCCGCCCACTTTCACCTCACGGGTGGGGCGGCGCTGGTAGTGGTAGAGATCGGGGCAATGGCGCAATGCGACGGGCATGGAAAGCAAGCGGTGAAGTGGGGAGGAAATGTCCAATGATCAAGGACAAAGGACCAAAGAATGACCAATGACCAATGTCAAAGGCCCAGGGAGTGACCAATGACCAAGGGAGGGCCGTTCGCTCTTGGTCGTCTTTTGGCCGTGGACATTGGCTTTTGGGGATTAATTGGTCCTTTGTCCTTTGACATGGGTCATTCTTCCGTAAACGGCATGGGCCGATCCGCCGGCTCAGGGCGTGGACGTTTTCGGCCGGGGCAGGAATTCGATCGGCTCGCCGGAGCCGCCGCCGAAGTCGCCCACGTCTTTGAGGGTGATGGTGATGAAGAAACCGAGCACGAGGAGCACGCAGGCGGTCTGCACGTATTCCAGCACCCTGATGTTGAAAGGCCGGCGGCGGATCCACTCGATGAGGGCCATGGTGATGTGCCCGCCGTCGAGCACGGGGAAGGGCAGCATGTTCATGACCGCGAGGTTGACGTTGAGGAACACGGAGAACCACAGGACCGTGCGCCAGGCGTCCCGGCTTGGTTGGCGCAGGATGTTGGTATAGGTGCGCACGATGGTGATGGGGCCGCCCATGTGGGTGATGCTGACCTCGCTCTTCGACGCGATGGCGTTGAGGAGATTTTTCATGCCTTGCAGGCTTTCGACGATTTGCCGCCGTGGCGTGGGGTGGATCAAGGTGGAGGGACGTTCCTCCGGAAACATGGCAAACCCCGCGCTGGGCTCGGTTTCATCCTTGGGTTTGTCGGGCCGGCGCGGCACGATGGTGAGCGCGACGGTTTCTTCGCCGCGTTGCACGCTCAAGGCCACGGGTTTGCCTTCGGATTTTTTCTCGAGGTCGTAAAATTCGCTCGGGTGGCGGATCGCCCGGCCCTCGGCGGCGAGCAGGACGTCGCCGACTTGCAGGCCGGCTTCCGCGGCGGGGCTATGTTCCAGGACCATTCCGACGCGCGTGCTGCCATTGGACGCGATGCCGGCGCGGGGCAAGGGAGGTCGGCCGAAAAAGAAGTGGGTGATTTTTCCGAAGAGCGTGGTGGGCGCGGTTTCCGGTCCGGTCAGGTATTCCAGCTTCGGCTCCACGGCCACCTCCTGGCGCTGACCATCGCGCTCCACGGTGAAGGTGACTTTGTCCCCTTCCTTGGAAATGATCCCCCACATCACGCTCGATACCTGGCCGTTCCAGCGGTCCACCGGCTTGCCGTCGATGGCGAGGATGGTGTCGCCCGGAAACAGTTTGCCGGCGGACGCGCCTTCGGGCAGCACGTAGCCGATCTGCGTCGGGTTCTCCGGCTCATGGATCGGCCGGCCGACGCCCCACACGATGAAGGCGAAGAACACGGCCAGCCCGAAGCTGAAGAGCGGCCCGGCGAAGGCGACGATGATTTTGTCGAGCGGGGTGATGGGCGGCAGCGGCTCGCCGGGCTCCGCCCCGTCGGCGCGGCCCTCGATGGCTTCCATCGGCGCCATTTGCGGCAACGCGACGAAGCCGCCGGCGGGGATGGTGCCGAGGCCATATTGCACGCCGTTGATGGTTTTCTTCCAAATCGGTTTGCCGAACCAGATCTGGAATTTCTCCACTTTGAGCCCGCGCCAGCGCGCGGCCAGGAAGTGTCCCCATTCGTGAACGAGGATCATGACGTTGAGGATCATCAGCGCCATGAGAACAAGGCCGATGGTGTGCAGGATGCCGAGGAATGTGGACATGGATGGGAAACTTCAAACAATCGAGGCCGGAGCAGAAATGCGCCGGGCCGTCGGGAGCCGGTGACTTTCGGGGTGAAACCGCAATGTTCAACGGACAAATAGCGTGAGGTGGCGGTCGGGTTGTCTGGCGAGTCCACGGCCGCCCGGTGGTTGCCCGAGGAAGAAAAATCGGGGTGAACGCCTCCGCCCTTGTCCAAGATGAAACCGCGCATTTTTCCCCGCCTCGGGATTCCGCTGATCCCTCCCCGGTAAAAAAATCGTTGCCGCTCGTGGCGCGGGTGAGTAAGTCTGACGTTCTACCCCCAGTTCCCCGTCTCTTTCCACATCCACCAACACTCACGCCGACGACCATGTCGAATCTGATTACCGAAGCCGATCTGCCACAAAACCTCCGTTCGCTGGTGCAGAAGGCCGATGCCGCGTTGCAAGTGCAGAACGTCAGCTATGCCGTGCAATTGCTGCTGCCCGTGGTGAAAGCCGAGCCCAATTTCCTGGAAGGCCGCCAAAAACTGCGCAAGGCGGAAGTCGCCAGCCGCAAAAACGTGGGCAAGAAGTTCTTCAGCCTCGGCGGCGGCGGCCTGTCGCTGATGAAAGTCCAGAGCAAGGTCAAAAAAGAGCCGCTCGCCGCTCTCAGCGACCTGGAGGACTCGCTGCAGGAGGATCCGTATAACCCGCAGGCCAACAACCTGCTCTTCGATGCCGCGCTGGCGGTGGACATGATCGAGACCGCGTCCTTCGCGCTGGAGACGATCAAGGAGGGCCATCCGTCGGATACCAAGAACATGCACAAGCTGGCCCAGCATTATTTGCAGATCAGGGAGCCGGAGAAAGCCGCCGACGTGTATCAGGCGATCCTCAAGGTGGACAATACCGATGGCGAGGCGCGCAAGGGGATCACCAATGCCAACGCCCGCGCGTCCATCGAGCGTCAGGGCTGGGGCAAGAGCCAGGGCATCGCCGATCTCCTGCGCAACAAGGAGCAGGCCAAGTCGCTCGAAGACGAAGGCCGCAAGGGGATGACCAAGGACCAGATCGAGTCACGGCTCGCGGAGTGGGGGCAGAAATACAACGAAGACCCGCAAAACCTCACCGTGGCCAAGCGCATCGCCGATCTTTACGATCAAAAGGAGGACTTCGTGAGCGCCTTGCAATGGTATGAATACGCCTTCAGCCTCAGCAACGGCGACGCCTCGCTCGATGCCAAGGTCCACCACCTGCGCGACCGGCTCGACGACCTGCACCTGGCCGAGGTGAAGGCGGCCATCGAAGCCGATCCCAATGCGCCCGACATTGAGGAAAAACGGGGCGAGCTGGAAAAACTCACCCAGACGCGCGTGGCCAAGCAGGTCGTCACCAGCCGCGAGCGTGTCGAGCGCAACCCGACCGACCTCCAGTTGCGCTTCGATTACGGCACCGCCCTCTTCTCCGCCGGGCAGTTGAGCGAGGCCATCCAGGAGCTGCAGAAGGCCAAGTCCAATCCCAATATCCGCACCAAGGCGATGCTCATGCTCGCGCGTTGCTACTCGCAGCGCGGCATCGACGATCTCGCCATCCGCCAGCTCGCCGAGTGCGCCGGGGAAATCCTGGCGATGGATGCCACCAAGAAGGAAGTGCTCTATTTCAAAGGCGAGGTGCATGGCAAGCTCGCCGACAAAGCCGCGACCCCCGAGGAAAAAGCCAAGCACAAGGCCGACGCCATCGACTGTTACAAACATATCTACGAGGTGGATTACGGTTATCGTGATGTGGCGCAGCGTGTGGAGGCCTCCTACCTCGAATCTTGACTGATCCGGTGTCCAACCGCGACCTCCCCCCGGCGCGCCCCGAGCCCCCGCGTTCCGACCGGGAGGAGGGGATTCCGCGCAAATCCATCTACCGCCTCTCCATCTACCACCGTTGCCTCCAGCGCCTGCGGGAGAACGAAGTGGAGACGGTGTCCTCCGAGGCGCTGGCCCGCGCCGCCGGGGTCAAGCCCACGCAATTGCGCAAGGATCTCGCCTACTTCGGCCAGTTCGGCACCCGCGGCCTGGGCTACAATGTCGAGCACCTCGCGAGCATCCTCAACGACGTGCTCGGCACCAACCGGCTCCAGCCGGTCATCCTCATCGGGGTGGGGAATCTCGGCTCGGCCCTGCTCCGCTACGGCGGGTTCAACAAAGAGGGCTTCGAGATCATCGCCGCCTTCGATACCGACACCGCGCGGCCCCGCCCGCCACTGCCCGGCATCCCGCTCCGGCCCATGGCGGAGCTGGCGGAATTCGTTCGCGGCCATCAGGTGAAAATGGCCATCCTCACCGTGCCCGCGTCCTCCGCGCAGCAGGTGCTCAACGAACTGGTGGAGGCCGGCATCCAGGCCGTGCTCAACTTTTCCCCGGCCGTGCTCGACGTGCCCGACCATGTCGTGGTCAGCAATGTCGATCTCGCGGTCGAGCTGGAAAACCTCAGTTATTTCATCCGCTGATCGGGAGCGGCCCGCCGCGCTTTCCTCACCGCGCGGGCTGGATTTCCTCGAACCGCGCGCCGGGCTTCTGATAGCGGTTGCTGAGGATGTAATTGCCCTCGCCGTCGCTGAAGACGTGCTTGTAATGGAAGGGCAGTTCCACGGTGCGGCCGTCGCGGTCCTGGAAGTCGGTCACTTCGTTGATGCCCTGGATGCGGCGGCGGTGGATTTCGTCATCGGATCTGTTCCATTTCTTCCAGGCGGCGAACTGCGCGTCGCTCATCTGGTCGTAAAGCTGGCCGCGGCGGCGGATGGCCTCCATCCCGTCCCGATGGCGCTTTTGGATCAGCTCGCTGCGCACTTGCATCATTTGCGTCCACCATTTCGGCAACGTCAGGAAAGTGCCGGACAAGGTCAGCAGCCGCGGGTGCAGCGCCGCAAAACGGTCCGCCCGCGCCGCGACGAGGCTGCGGGCGTAGAGCGTCCAGGTCATCGTGCGCGTGGTTTGGGTGACGAGCGGGGGGAGCCGGGAGTAATCCAGCCGCACCTCCTCGCGAAGCCGCGCGCCGTCTTTGTCGTATTCAATGGTGATGACGTGGGACTGCTGCCGGATGTCGGTGGAGACGCCCAACTCGCGGCTCGATTTCGCCGCCGCCGCCTCCGCTTGGGGATCGCGACGATCTTCGATCAGCGTGACATCGGCGACCTCCCGGTTGTTTTGGGTGATGTAACTCACCAGCCATTCCCCCAGCCGCTCCGGCGGCGGCGTGCCTTGGGGCGCGGTGAAGCTGGACTCCAGGTAGCTGAATGTCATGAACGGCACGTAGGCGATCTTTTCGTGGTCGGGGCCGAGCACGCGGATGTGTGGTTGCGGATAATCGTTGGCCCAGGCGATGTGCCCTTGGTCCACGCGCCAACCGCTCGGGATCAGCATCGAGTAGGCCGGGACGTTGCCCATGTTCACGTCGGGAAATTCCACACGCTTGAGCGCCAGCGGCGGCTCCGCGGGCGACGCGTCTTCTTCGGCCGCGGCCGGAGCCGTCGGTGGGGATTCCTCCTTCGCGGCGGGCCGGGGTGGGCGCGGCTCTCGTGGGCCCGCCGGGGGGGGATCCGTGGCCGGCGGCACGGGCGGCACGCGGTCGGTCTTCGCCAGGCGATAGATCTTTCCACCGAAGGAAAATGTCACGCGTGTGCCATCGGCGCTCAGCGTGGCGGCAAAAGGTTGGGCGCCCCCCTCGACGGAGAAACTTCCGCTCACCGTGCTGCCCGCCTCACTTTCCTCGGCCACGCCTTGGAATGGATGCGTGCGCGAGCCGAGACGCAGATTGCCCGCGAGCTGTCCGGTGTCCTCGTCTTCGCGCAGCACCACCACGGTCAGCCCGTCGCCGGTGAAAATGTAAGGCGGCGCGCCCTCCGCCGTCGGGGTCATCGAGACCAGGACCAGGCCGACGGCGGCCTGCGCGAACAACGTGGGGAATGGTGTCTTCATGGCGGAGTAAGCGCGCGCAATCAACCCTCTGATCATCCGGAGGTCAACCTGATCGGCTGGGATCACGGCACGGTGGCCCGCACGCGGTAAAGGGCCGTGCCGGCGGGCGCCGCGGGGTCGGTGAGCGAGACGGTCCCGGTGGTGGCCTGCGCCTCCTGGATGGCGACAGGCAACTACGTCGCGCCAGGGGTGGGTAGCAGCCGTTGCAATTCGTAGCGCCGGCCGGGCTGGGCCTCGAAGACCACGGTGTAGCCGGTTTCCGTTCTGGCCGCTTCGGAAACCTTGAACGTGCTGGTTGCATTCCAGGGATTGGTGTTGGCGGCGAATTCCTCCGCATTGGTCAGGCCGTCGCCATCGGGATCGACCTCGTCGGCCGCTGAGCTGGAGTTGGCGGCGGCGCCAAAGTGATGGCGGCGCCAGATGTCGAGCGTGCCGCTCACACCGCCCCGCCCGCGCCGGTGTAGCCGGTGATGGTGATGGCGGCGCCGTCGCTGGAGTAGGTGAAATCGCCGAACGATTGCGCGGCCAGCGGGGAGAGCTGGGCGGCCCAGGCCAGCAGCACGCAGAGCGCGAGCCAACGTCGGCCGTCCCGGCGCGGACCGGGGCGGTGGATCGTCGCGGGGGCCGATGATAAGTGCGCAAGCGTGTTCATGGGATAGTGAGGTGAGGAGATGGGAAGGGAGTGAGATAATGGGATCATGAGTGACATTTGGCTCACGGAGCGCGCCCGAGGACGCGGTAGAAGGCCTGGGCGGCGGGGGCGGCCGGGTCGGTCACTGCCACCGGGCCGTCGGCCTCCAGCGGACCGAGGGTGATGACTGTCGTCCAGGACGTGACGCCGAGGTCCGGACTGCGTTGTAACTCGTAAGTCCAGCCTTCCCGCCCACCGACCACCGCCACCGCCACCGCCACGCCTTGGCGCGTGAGGGAAGCCACGGTCAGTTCTCCGTCATCGACCGGCGGCCTGGACAACGCCACCGTCGGATATCCCCGCCACACCGGTGAGGTGAAGCCGGCGCTGGCTTCGTAGTAAAAAAT
>CAZQUC010000078.1:0-13430 GCA_964596095.1 uncultured Enterobacteriaceae bacterium | reverse complement strand
CCCGGCGCGGCCAGCTCGTGCTCTCCGGCTTGCAGCCACAGCTCCGCGGCATGGGCTGGCTGTTGCTTGGCGAGACCGGCGACGACCGGCAACCGCCACTGTTCCTGGAAGGCGGGCGATTGGCTCGCGAAGAGTTCCGGCACTTGTTCCAACGAAGCTGTCCGGAGGTTGAGAGTCTCGATGATCGACTCGACCTCGGTCCGATGCGACGGGCGAGGAGCTTGCCGGGGGGACGGTTCTTCGCTGCTTTTTTTCGGAAGTCGCCTCTGCTCCGACAACATCCGCTTGTAATCAAGCCGCCAGGAAAACTGGTGCCGGACCCATGGATTTGTGGAGGTGTCGCGAAACTCTTCCAAATCGGCTTCTGCCGAGGCGTCGATGAGTTTGTCCAGCCCGCCGTAGCTCAGCAGTCCTGGCAAGAGGGCCTCGCCCCATTCGTCGCGCACGCGTCGGGCCTGCTCCATGGGATTCCCTTGGGCGAAGAGCGCGTCGCCGATGTTATCGAGCGCGTCTTGAAATGTCCTCCGGTTCGCCGGCTCCATCGCGAAACGCAGTGCCGCCATCGCGTCGTGTCCGGCCCAGACGCGGAGGGCTTGCTCGCGCAATTGGGCTGTCTTGGCGCCGGGGTCACCCCACAGCAGCCAGATTTCGTCCTCGCGAAATTTCCCCAAAAACCGCAGCAATCCCTCCGGCTCCCGCTCCGCCCACGCCGGCAAGAGCAGACCGAGCGCCTCCTGCCGGAAATGCACCAGCGGATGGCGCAAGAGCGACTCCGCGAGCGCGCGATGATCGCCGATGGCCCCGCGCGCGATCGCGTCTTTCAGCCGTTGCAACGCGACACTCGGCGAGTCCAGCGAAGCGAACTCGGCGGCCAGCGCGGCGCTGACGGGATCTTGCACGCTCGGCGTCACGGGCGCGGGGCGGCGCGGGCCGGCAGGGGTGACGCGCTGATCGAGCGTTTCCGAGAGGATGGCGGGGCCGGTGCTTTTGCGCGCGTGCCAGCCAACCACCGCGCCGAGCAACAACACGAAACCGGCCAGCGCTTGCCGGAGCAGGCACGATCCGAGTTTTCGCAACCAGCGTTGGAGCCGCCGCATCACGGATAGTGATACAGAGGAACCCCCGCCGCCGCAAACCGGACTTTTCCCAATAGGCGCGGGATTTGCGCAATGAGTCGGGCGCGGGAAGTTGGCCCCACGTCTCCAAAGGAAAAGCCCGTTCATGTCCGACTCGTCACCTGATTCCATCGCCGCCCCTTCCGAAACATCTCCCGCCGCCCCCGCCGACGCGCCGCGCTGGTGGCGGAACGAAGATTGGCTCGCCGTGGTGGCGGCCGTGCCGTTGCTCGTCGCCGTGGTCGCCGGGTGGCACTTCAAACCCTCGAGTTTCAAATGGGCCGGTGCGGGCGACCTGCCGGCGATTTTTTCGGCGCAGAATCTGGGAAAGGCGGGCGTGATGGCGCTGGTCTTCCTCGGTGTTTCGGTGGCCGCGCTGGCGTCGGATCTCGGCCGGCGCGCGCTGCGGTTCCTCGGCGGGGCCGTCGTCGTCTTCGTGCTCGCCTGGCTGGCGTTGTTACTGGCGGGGCAGGCAACGCTCAACGCGTTAGGCCTGGAATACGTCGTCTTCGCGCTCGCGCTCGGCCTGCTCTGGAGCCACACCCTGCCCGTGCCGGCGTGGTTGCGCGAGGCGGTGCGCACGGAGTTTTTCATCAAGATCGGCATCGTCCTGCTGGGCGCGACGATCTTCTTCACCGAACTCATGAAAGCCGGCCTGCCCGGCCTCATCCAAGCCGCCATCGTGATTCCCGTGGTGTGGCAGGTGTGCTTCTACCTGTCGCGAAAGCTTAAGGTCGATGACGAATTCGGCGTCATGCTCTCCACGGCGGTCTCCATCTGCGGCGTTTCGGCGGCCATCGCGGCCTGCGGCGCCATCCAGGGCGACCGGCGCAAGCTCTCCTACGTCACCTCGCTGGTGCTGCTCTGCGCGGTGCCGATGATGATCCTCATGCCGTGGGCGATCAAATGGCTGGACCTCTCCGACGCGGTCGGCGGGGCGTGGCTCGGCGGCACGCTCGACACCAGCGGCTCGGTGGCCGCCGCCACGGAGATGGTCGGCGAAAAGGCCACGCAGACGGGCATGATCGTCAAGATGTCGCAAAACGTGCTCCTCGGCGTCGCCGCCTTCTGGCTCTCGCTGTGGTGGACGATGCGCGAGCGCGCGGCAAAGGCCGGCGCGGCCACCGATGCTGAAACCGCCGCCACCGGCCCCGCCCTGCCGCCTCGTTCCGCCGCGGCGGTCATCTGGGAGCGGTTTCCGAAATTCGTGCTCGGCTTCCTCGCCGCGTCGCTGGTGTTTTCCTTCGTGATTCCAGAGGACGTTTCCCAAACGGCCAAGCCCGCCATCAACGGCCTGCGCAATCTGTGGTTCGCCGCCGCCTTCGTCTGCATCGGCCTCGAAACCCGGCTCGGCGACCTCCTCAAACTCGGCAACGGCCGCCCCGCGCTGGCCTTCCTCGGCGGCCAGGCCTTCAACGTCCTGTGGACGCTCCTGCTCGCCTGGCTGCTCTTCGGCGGCGTGATCTTCCCCGCGCCGTGAAGGCGCGATGGCACGCCGCCTCCGCTATCACTCCAAGGCCTGTCTCTTGTCGAACGCATAATTCAGGCTATGGTTTGGCATGAATGACTGGAATGACTGCCCAGCGGTCGAACGCGATCCCGAGCGGGTCAGCGGCGCGTGGGTGTTTCGCGGCACGCGGGTGCCCGTCCGCGCGCTTTTCGAAAATCTCGAGGATGGCGCTTCCATCGATGATTTTCTGGAGTGGTTCCCCGGCGTGAGCCGCCCGCAGGTCGAGGCGGTGCTGAAACATGCGGAAAGAAGCCTTCTGGTAGCGGTGGATCGATGAGAATCTTGTTCGACCAAGGGACGCCCGCGCCGTTGCGCCGCCACTTGCTGCCGCATCAGGTGGAGACCACGGCCGAGAAAAATTGGTCCACTGTCTCAAACGGCGAATTGCTGAGATTGGCGGAAGCCGCGGGCTACGAGATTTTCATCACCACGGACCAAAACCTGCGTTATCAACAGAACTTGACCGGCCGGCGACTCGGCATCGTGGTGCTCATGGGGGCCTCTTGGCCGAAAATCCAAACACGGGTTCCCGCCATTTTGGCCTCAATCGCTGCGGCGCAAAACGGCGGTTATGTGGAAGTTCCCCTGGAATGAGCGCATTCCGCGGCCTCGTTTTATCTTTGGGAGCGCGGCCGCTCCCGCCCTGATTTTTTTCGGTGAGATGTTGCGGGGCGCGGCATTCAAGGATTGGAGTTCCGTTTTTTCACCGGCGGCTCCGATTCCGCATGAAGTCATATTCCGATCTTTTTTCGTCCTCGGCCCTGCTGGCGTGGGGCGCGCGATTCCTGATGGCCGTGGGCCTGCTGGTCGGCAGTCTCGCTGACGCGCAATCCCTGTTCGAGCGGCTGGAGGGACGCTCACCCAGTCCGACGGGCCATCACCTGACCGCGCTGCGCGTGGCGGGCGGGCGGCTGGTGGCGGTGGGGGATCGCTCCACGCTCGTGAGCAGCGCCAACGGCACGGAGTGGGTGGTCCACCCCGGCAGCAGCGACCGCACCATCGCCGATGTCGCCTTCGGCAATGGCGTCTGGGTCGTGGTCGGGGCCGATTCAGCCCGGCTCTCGCTCAGCACCGATCTCGCGCAGTGGGAATTCATCCGCCCCGCCAATATCAGCTTCAACAACTCGTGCGTCCTTTTCCACGACGGGACGTTTTACCTGGGCGGCATCGGCCAGGTTTCCACCAGCACGGACGGGCGGAACTGGACGGCCATCGACCTGCCGACCGAGGAGTGGATTTCCAACCTCACCCACGCGGGCGGCCTGTTCTTCGCCACGGGATGGAATGCGATGCTGCTGACCAGTCCCGACGGGCAGACGTGGACGCCGCGGAATCCCGGCTTCACCGCCGAAGAGTCGAAACCCGCTCTTTACCACGCGCGGCATCTCAACGGCCGCTACCTCGTCGGTGGAAGCAATGGCGTGGTGCTGAGCAGCTCCGACGCGGTAACCTGGACGCGCCACCTCACGGGAAACAGCAACGATTGGATCTACGATCTCGAGTGGCGGGACGGCGCTTATTACGCCATCGGCCACCTGGGGAATCTGCGCCGCTCGACGGACCTCGTGGATTGGACCAATGTCTCCACCGGCATGACCGAGGGGCTGGCCGGTCTGGCGTGGTTTCAATCCCGGCTGTATGTGGCGGGACGAAACGGCCATCTCGCCAGTTCGGCGGATCTGGCGACGTGGACCAGCCACCGCACCGGGCAGGAGCACAACCATTCCGCGGTGGCCTTCGGCGCGGGGAAATTCGTGGCCGCCACTTACAATGGCCGCCTCCGCTCCAGCGTGGACGGCCTTGCCTGGACCACGGCCTTCGAGCCGGCGGGCGCGCCGATCTGGAATGACGTGATCTTCGCCGACGGCCGCTTCGTCGCGCTGGCCTCCGACAACCGGATCAGCCAGAGCCTCGACGGCGTCACCTGGTCGCAGCCACAGGAAATGTTCGACGCGCCGAACTTCCAGGAAGCGGCCCGCCTACAGCATCTCAACGGCCAGTGGTTCGCTTTCGGCAACAACGGGCTGTTGCGCCGCAGCGCCAATCTCGCCCAATGGGAAACCCATGACCAAACGGAAGGCAGCCCCACGTTCACGCACATGACGCACGGCAACGGCCTCTACGTGGTGGTGGGCTGGGGCGGCGTCATTTACACCAGCGCCGACGGCGCGACCTGGACGCGCCGTGAGAGCGGGGTCACGCAGGATTTGCGCGCGGTTGTTCATGCCAAAGACACCTTCGTGACGGCGGGCGCCAACAACACCGCGCTGACGAGCCGCGACGGCCTCACCTGGACCGCGGAGGGCCAACAGGGCGTCCCTTTCCACGTCTGGGGCCTGCTGGAGCGCGATGGTCTCTTTGTGGCGATGGCGACCTTCGGCGAGCTGGCGCTCAGCCCCGACGGGTTGCGCTGGACCTCGGTCCGCACCCCGGCGGCAGTGGGGATCGTCGGGTTCGCCGAAGGCAACGGCCAACTGATTGGCGTCGGTTTTCAGGGCACGATCGTCGGCGCCGCGTTGCCGGCGCGGCATGGGGTGCAGGTCACGACCGAGGGGCCGGGCGGCGTCACCCGCCATCCCGAGCAGGCGGATTACGAAGAAGGCTCGGAACTCACCCTCACCGCCGCGCCGTCCGCCGACCACGCCTTCTCGCACTGGAGCGGCGGCACGAGCGGCGCGGCGAATCCGTTGACGCTGACCGTCACCGGCCCGCTCGCCATCACCGCGCACTTCGTGCCCGCGCTCGCCGGCTACGACTTGTGGACGCTCAACCATTTCACTGCCGACGAACGCGCGAATGCCGCCGTCAGCGACCCCGCGGCTGATCCCGACGGCGACGGGTTGGTCAATCTCCAGGAATATTTCCACGGCGCGTTGCCCAAGACACCGGAACTCCCGCCGTTCTCCCATCGTGTGGTCGTCCTCAATAACGCGTCCTGGCCGGTGGTGAGTTACCCGCGCGTCGTGGGCATCGGCGACGTGACCGAGGTGATCGAAGTCTCCACCGATCTCCAAACCTGGTCTGCCACCACCGGCGCGGGCACGCCGTGGGCGCAACTCTACAACCTGGAAGAAACCGGTCCGAATCGGGAAACCGTGGCTTGGCGGATCACGCAAGCGCTCGGGACCGGCCCCGCGGTGTTCGTGCGGCTGAAGCTGGTGAAATAAGCTGCGCGGGCGCGAGGCGGCGCGTCAATCCCACTGCAACTGCGCGGCGACCTGCTCGACGATATCTTCCACCGGCCACAGCCGACCGACGCCTTCGTAGCCGCAGGAGAGCATGCCTTCGTCCGGCCCGATGAAGGTGGCGCCGCGGCCGCGCAAGGTGGCGACGTGCCCCTGCGTGGCGGGGTGCAGCCACATCTTGCCGTTCATCGCCGGGGCGAGCACGAGCGGCGCGCGGGTGGCGAGCGCGATGGCGGTGAGCGCGTCGGGCGCGAGGCCGAGCGCCAATTGCGCGATGAGATGGGCCGTGGCGGGCGCGATGAGCAGGAGGTCCGCCTCATCCGCCAATTGGATGTGGCCCGGCCGCCAGCTTTCCTTTTCATCGTAAAGCCCGGTGACGACGGGATGCTTGGAGAGCACTTGCAAGGTCAGCGGCGTGATGAACTGCTGGGCGTCGGCGGTCATCACACACGTGACGGCGCAGCCGCGCTTGGTGAGCTGGCTGGCGAGGTCGGCGGCCTTGTAGGCGGCGATGGAGCCGGAGAGACCGAGAATGACACGGGGCGCGACGGACATGTGGGAACTCATACGCGGGGCGCGCGCTTTTGCCACTCGCACACGCGGGCGATGACCCGACGCGCGCGCGCGATGCGTTCGAAGACGACGTCCTCCTCCGGAGCGTCGCTCCGCGCAAAAATAATCGTGCCCACGCCCAGCCAGCCGAGCGAGCCGGTTTTGCGCAGGCGGATGGCCTGGAGATCGCGCAGGCGGATCTCGCGCGTCTCGCGCCGGAGCAGGCCGACGGTGCTCTCCACGCGCTCGGTCGTCACCACATACTCGCGCGCCGCGCGGTGCAGCAGCAGGCGGACCAGCAACAACAACGCCACCCCCACCGCGCCCACCACCCACCACAACCCGAACGCGCCGACCCACCACCCCGCCGCCAGCACCACCGCGATGGCGGCCAGTTGGCTGGTGTAGCTGAGCAAACTGGGCGAGCCGCGGTAGAGGACATGCTCTTCGGAGAGCGGATCGGCCGGATCCGTCGGTTCAGGCAGATCGGTCGGATCTTCCTCTTCCTCCTCCTCTGGCGAGATCACCTGAAACAGCTCGCCCACCGGCCGCGCGCGCGTTTGCCCGGCCGGGCGGCACCAGTCGTCGTCGTCGATCTCCCCGTTATCCAGCCAGTCGAGCAGCTCCTCTTCGGAGAAGGGGCCTTCTTCGCGGGAATCACCGCGTCGCTGGAGGTAATAACCGGACATCGGGAACCGCTAAACAGTCTTCACCGGAACCCGCCGCCGGGCAAACGCGCTCACGGCGCTTCGTTGGAGGAAGTCGGCACGGGCGGCAGCAAATCCTCGCGTTGGAGAAAAAGCCGCAGATTGAGCGTCCGCAGCTCCTCCATCGTCTGGCGCAACAACAATGTGAGCAGCGGCGTCAGCCGGTCGATTTCCGCGATGGTGGAGTGCACCATCGACCCAATGATGGCCGCCGCCCCCGTCTCGCCCGCGAAGACATTGGTGAGGCGGAAAAAGACCCGCCCCGCGTCGTAATCCATCTCGAAATTGCCGAGGGTCAGCGTCTGGTTGTAGCGCATCAACGCCTCGGCGACGAGCCCGCAGCGCGCGGCCGGCACCTGCGCCGTGGCGTAACCCACCACACTGACGGCGCTGATCTCCTCGAAGACCTGCACATGGACGCGGACGCGGGTGTGGTGGGCGTCGAAATGGGCTTCGATGACCTCCCGGTCCTTGACCGGCACATAGCTCCACCCGCGCCGGGTGAGGGCATCGGTGGCGAGTTCAAACAACGGACGCGACATGGTTTTGGATGGCAAACGGAAGCTAGAAACGATACGAGGGCGGCAGGGGCGGCGGCGCGCCGGGCACGGCGGGAAAGAGCACCGTGGCGCGCGGGGCAAGGAACCCGTCGCGCCGGTCGAGCACCGCCACCCACCAGATCATGACGCCGGCAACGATGGGAAAGCCGAACCCGCAGGTCAGCCCCGCGCCGACGCCGAAATACAACGGCGCGAGAAAGTAGAGTGTCAAGATCGGACGGCTGGGCGGGATTTCCCACGGATGCAGCGAAACGCGCAGCCGCGCGCGGGCCAATTGCAGCCCGCAGAGCGTGAAATACGCGAAGACCCCCGCCAGCCCCAGCGCGCTCCACAGGAACCACAACTGCGCCACCACCCCGCCGCCGCCGGACGAGATGCCGAGAAACATCCCCGTCATCCCCATGCCCACCAGATTCGCCACGCCCACATAGACGAAGGCCGAGCCCGCGATCACGCCGCGCAGCCACCAATTGGCATAGCCGGACGCGCCCAGCAGCAACGCGTTCATCGCCGCCGCCGAGCCGAGCGCGCCCAATAGCGCCAGGAAGTTCGGCCCCCATTCCACCCCGCCGAAGAAATACCGCACGATGCCGTAAGGCAGCAGCGAGAGCAGCACCAGACCCGCCAGCAACATTTGCGTGAGCCACTTGCCATAGACGATGCGCCAGCGCGACAGCCCGGCCAGCATCACCATGTGCGACGCGCCACCGGTCATCTCCTCATTCAGGCCCGCCAGGCAGCGCAGCGGCGGCACCACCGCCACCGCCACATAGACCAACCCCCAAAAGGCGGCATGACCCCAGTCCCCGCCGCCCGCGTGGTTCACCGCCATCGACTCCAGCCACACCAGCGCCACCGCCGCCACCTGCACCGCGACAAAAGGGATGACGAACCACCGCGCGCGCATCCCCTGCCGCAGTTCCTTGACCACCATCGGGTCGAGCCGTTCAGAAAAATCCGCCAGCCCGTCCGAAAGGGACGTGGCGGCGGAGCGGGCGGCGGCGGACATGGGATGACGATGGGTGAGACAAACCGGCGGTGGAAGAGCGAATCACCCGCACTACTTCCGTCAAATCGCCGCCCTCGCAAAAGAATCGTGCGTGGCCGTCATTGCCGCTCCGATGGTCGGACCTCTTTCCGGTTGAAAGGAATTTTTTCCGAACATCGTATTTTTCCAAGATTTCCGCGCATTGGCCGTTTCCTTTCAGAAGTCTCTTTCACACCTCACGATCATGAATTTGCACCTTCCTTCACCGCCGGCCCGGCCGGCCGGCCGGCGCCCCTCTTTCTCACGGCGTCTCTTGGCGCGCCATTGGCGGGTGACTGCGCTGGCACTGATTTTTCCATGCGGGATGGCGGTGGGCGAAACCACCTTGGATACGACGTTCCAGCCCATGCGTCCTGACCTGGGTGTGTTCAGCTTGGCCGTGCAGGCGGACGGGAAAATTCTCATCGGTGGAAATTTCAGCATGATCGGCGGGGTGCCTCGCGCGGGGCTGGCCCGTTTGCATCGCGATGGCACGCTCGACACCGCCTTCAATCCTGACGTAGCTTACTTGGTTTCCGGCATTGCCGTGCAGCCGGATGGCCGGATTTGGGCATACGGCGTGACCTATTCGAGCCCGGCTCCGTTCCTCGCTCGCTTCGATGCCAACGGTAACTTGGATGAGACCGTGCGCGATCAATTGACGCCCGCCTTGGCCTCCATGATCTCCAACCTTAACCGCCCCTCGAATGGCAACACTACCTTTCTCGACATCCAACGCGATGGCAAAGTCGTTCTTGGTGGGCATTGGTCAGGGGCGGGCTCTGGAGTGTGGCTGGCGCGGGTCTTGGCGGAGGGAACCCTGGACCCCACCTTCACGCCCGGCCTGATCAGAGGAGAACTCTTTGCTGGCGCGGTGCAAGACGACGAAAAGATTCTGCTCGGGGGATATTCTCTCTCCATTGATGGGGTCAATCGTGGTAATTTGGTCCGGCTGTATCCAGATGGGAGCGTGGATCCGGATTTTGCTCCCGATCTCTTCGGAAGGGTCAACGACATTATCATTCAACCCGATGGCAAAATCCTGGTTCACGGTGAGATCGGTTGGAATGGCGCTTATCGCTGGGTGATTCGCCTTCACCAGGATGGTTCGCTGGATGAAAGCCTCCCGCCGTTGGTAGGCGTCATTGCCTGGGCTGATTTCTGTTTGCAAGCGGATGGAAAAATGATCTTGCGGACAACTTCTTACCAAGTCGATGGCGTGGGCTTTCCTGGACCGCCCCGCATCCATCTCGATGGGACGGTGGATGCTGCGTTCAACCTGCGGTTGGATTCGGGCACCGGACGCCAAGTCTTGCAAGCGGACGGAAAATTTCTGATCCTGGGGACCACCACTCTTCCGGGATCGACGGGGGAGCCGGGTCTTCATCGCTTCCACATCGGCCCGGCTGAATCCACGTTGCGTCTCGTGAACCATGCCGAGGCGCACTGGCGGCGGATGGGCGCGGTGCCGGAAGTCTGCCGCGTCACCTTCTCCGTCTCTCCCGACGGCGAGGTTTGGACGCCGCTGGGGGCGGGTTCTCCCATCTCAGGAGGCTGGCGATGGACGGGGTCGCCCTTGCCCACGCAAGGGCTGTTGCGGGCTCAGGGACAGGTCTTGCATGGATCGAGTGTTTCCGTCGTGCAAGACACCGTCGCGTTGCCGGCGGCGTCGCTGACGCTCTGGCGGCAGGCTTATTTCGGCGTCGAAGCCACCTCGGATCCCCAAGGCCGCGCGGCGGACGACGCGGACCCTGACGGCGACGGATTCACCAACCTCGAAGAGTATGCGGCCAACACGCATCCTCTGCGGGAAGACAGCCGTCTGGAAATTCTCTCCCTCACCAAAGTGGACAACCACTGCACGCTGACCTTCACCGGGCAGCTCGGCCGCCGCTACGAATTGCAGCGCCGCCACGATCTCCCCGGTGCGGAATGGCTCACCGTGACGGGGCTCGATCCCGTGACGACCCTCGCGCCCGTCACCATCACCGATGCCGAGGCTTCCACCGCCGCCACGCTTTACCGCCTCCGGGCCATCGCGCCTTGAGACCGGCGGCAAACCGCAGGCGCGCCGCCGCCTTCGCTCCGGACACAGAGACTCAACGGGGCTTCACATACAACACGACATCGTGCCCCTCCCACGGCGCAACCAGCTCCACGACGTCTCCCCCCGCCACCGTGCCTCCGGATTGCGCGACGCCGTCATGCGCCCGGAACCATTCCACGGCCAGGGTTTCCGGAAAGCCGCGCAGGTCGGCGCGCAGTTTGGCCGCGCCGGTTTTCAAGACCGGGGCGAGCCCGGCCTGCGCCGCATGCGGATGATACACGAGCAATTCCCGAGTGCCGTGCCGCATCGCCTGGACCTTGCGGTCGTCGGTCGCGCCCTCCGCGTCCCACGCCCGCGCGTCGTCCGGCGTCCAGTGGGCCGGGTCGATTTTCCGGTCGGTGAAATAGGGCAGGATGTGGCGCACGGAATCGAGGCCCGTGTAAGCGGTGGTTTCGTAAGGCTTGAGATGATTCCAATCCGCGGTGCCATAATTCGCCGAGCCGCCGGACAGCAGCCACGACCAGAACAGCCAGCGGTAAAAATAGCGGGCGTGATCGGACTCAAGGCGGCGGCTGGGCGGCTCCTCTCCGTCGTTGGCTTCACGACGGCGGGTTGATGCCGGGTATTCGTATTGGTCTTCGCCATTGAAGACATGCTGCGGCCAGGCGGCGTGACGGTCGATCTGGTCGGCGGGGAGGGCGGCGGCGGTTTCCAGATGGAGGTAGGTATTCCACGGCGCGTCGGGAAACGGGGCGGGATCAAGGCGGTTGCGGCCGGTCGAAAGCAGATGGCTCCACGGATCCTGGGCCGCGAAATATTGGCCCCATTCGTGCGCCTGGGCCGTGTTGTTGGGGTGTTTGTCACCATACGCGTAGTCGTTGCCGATCAGCCAGAAAACCTGCGGCCAGGCGGCATAGCGCGCGACCAGATGCTTCATCAAGCGCGTCCGTTCGGCGGCGGGGAGATTCTTCCAGAAGGTTTCATCTTTCTTCCAGCCGGTGTTTGATTCGGGGACAAGGATCAACTGGAGATAGAGATCGGGATAATGGTTCAATAGCCATTCCATCCGCGCGTCGGCCCGCTGGAAACTGCCCACATTGATCTTTTCGCGGCTGGCATCAGCGAAATAAGAAGTCCACTCCGGATCGCGGAGGCGGGCCACATTCGCGCGCAGGGAAGTGATGTTATGCGCGGCGGCCTGGGTGACATAGTCGCGGAAAGTGGCGTCGGTGAGGGGCGAGCCATTCAGGGCTTGATCGCTGAAGAGATAATAGGCGGTGTCGGAAAGATTGAGGAACGTCCGGCCGTCATCGGTCATCCATTGGCGCGGGTTGGTCTCATGCTTTTTCAACATCCCGCGCAAAGAGCCGGCGATGGCTTGGAACGAGCCCGACTTGGCGTCCAGGCCGGGATCGCCGGGCGCGGCCGAGCGCCAGCGCCAGTCTCCCGCTGCCGCGACATAGACGCGCGCGCGCCAGGTGTGGTCTCCGTCATAAAAGGCGTGGACCGTGGTGCTCCCGCCCTCCGGCGCGGTGAAGGTGACGGTGGCCTCGGTGTCGAACGGATTGTCCACCCCGCCGTCGCCGGTGAGGACAATCTCATGCACGCCAAAGCGTTGCGCGGGTTCGGCATGGCGGCTTAGATTCGCCGCCGGCAGCACGGAGAGCACGGCCAGCCACCAGCAGGCGGCGACGAGAGATCGTCGGGGGTTTGCGGGTTTCATCCCGCGACCAATGGAAGCAAAGCGACGAGGCGTCAAAAAAAGAAGCGGGCCGCGGAGGGTTCCGACAACTTCGCGCCTGCGTTCGCGAAAGCATCCTCTATCGTGCAGGCCGGTTTGGGAACACACTCCACCATGCGACCCCACGATTCATCGGCTCTGCGGAAACTGGTTTCGCAGCTCACCTTCGAGACCCACGATATCTCCCGGCAACTGGATGCCACGGGGCGCTACACGCTGTCATTCCAGCGGGAGTTTCCCTTGCTCGTGCGCTTGTTCCACTTTCGCGCCGGTGCGTTCACGAGCGAGCCGACGTGGCATGAGCAACTCGAGTTGTTTTGCCCGGTCGAAGGCCAACTGGAGATCCAGATGGGCGGGGTCCGTCTGTCGCTGCAAGCGGGCGACGTGTTGATCGTGGATCACCAGCGCATGCATCACGTGCTGGACCGGCCCGGGCTGGAGGCGCGCGTGGTGGTGGTCAGCTTCCTGCCGGAGCTGGTGAGCAGCCTCGGATCGTTGTCGCACGATTTCGAGTTCCTGCTCCCGTTTTACAATCATCTGGAGCAACAGCCGCATGTCCTGCGGGCCGGGGAGCCCGACGCGCCGCTCATCCATGAGGCCTTGCGGGAGCTGGTCGGGGAATACTTCGCGCCGCCGCCCGCGACGCATCGCGAGGCCGCGTGCAAGGCACGGTTGCTGACGCTGCTGCTCTTGCTGTTGCGCCGCTTCGAGCAGACGTGCGTGCAACGGTGGCAGTTCGAAAAACGCCGGCAGATGGAAAACCGCTTCAGCCCGCTGTTGCAGCATCTCCATCGGCCCAATTCCGAACGGCTGCCCCTCGCCGCCGCCGCCCGGTTGTGCGGCATGAGCGTCACCCAATTCACGCGGCTCTTCAAACAGGTCGCCGGCATCACGTATGTCACCTATCTGATGCATCTGCGGCTCTCGGAAGCGACCCGCCTGCTGCGCCAGGGAAAACTGAGCATCGCGGAAGTGGCGGGGGCGAC
>CAZQUC010000077.1:0-13466 GCA_964596095.1 uncultured Enterobacteriaceae bacterium | reverse complement strand
GCGCTTGCGCGTGGAGAAAACCTCCCCGTAAGCCCGGCGGCAAGCCCCAGGGCTTCCGCACGAAAGGCGCAGGCCTCCCGACATGATTCGTCCCGGAGGGACGGAAGAGATGAGCCCCCCGGCTCATGTCGGCTGTCCCTCCGGGACAACCCCAGCAGGAATCTCTCAGAAGCTGTTGAGTGATTCGTCACTGGGATGGATGGAGCGCGCCTGTCCCAGAGGGGGGGATCCAGCCTTCTGGAGTGCGGAGGCTGGCCTCCGCTCTGCCGCTCACCGGCTTGCCGGTGAGTCGGCAGCGGAGGGAAGGGAACACCACCCACGGGGGCGCACCGGCGAGGGCTGATCGATCTGGCCCGCCCCGAGGGGCAAGCCCCCCCCCGCAGAGCGGAGGCAAGCCGTCCGCACTCCAGACACGTCGCTCACCGGTTACTCCCCGTTTCCCACCTCCCAGCGCACGCGCCGGGGTTCCGGGGCTGAAAACTGAATGCTGAAAACTGAAAACTTCGCTCACCTCCGCGCCGCTGCATCCGGATAAAAGATCCGCATCGCCTGGCGCAGTTCCGGGGAATCGAGGGCGGCCTGGTAGATGGCGTCCGGCTCGCCGAGCGCGTGGTTCATAAAATGATAAGCCCCGAGGGCTTCGAAACCGGCATTCAAACCGGCGATGAGTGGCAGGTGCTCGGCGCCATCGGCGAACACATTCTCCACCAGCCCCCAAGGCGGGAAAAGATGCAAGGCTTCCAGGCGGGCGAAACGAGCGCTCGCCGCGGCGGGCGGGTTTTCGAGGCTGGCGGCCATGAGGAGATAGTGTGGATGGATGAGGGATTGGTCGCGCAGATCGCACCCGCCGACATGATAGCCGATCCCGAACGCGCCCTCGCCCGCGGAGAGACCGAAGAGGTCGTTGACCCGCGCGAAACCGTCCTCCGGCTGCGTCCGCGTGAAGTAGCTCTTTTGGTCCGCGTAGAGCTTGCGCCGGGACGCGCGCCAATCGATGCCGCTCACCGCGTCGGGCGTGGATTGATCGAAATCGGGGAAAAAGAGCGATTGGATTTCCGCGATGAACCCCGCGCCCTGATGCACGCGTCCGGTGGGCGCCATCAACGGTGGCAGCGCGCCCTCGGAGGCGATCTCCTGCAAGAGCAGGACGAGGGCGGTTTCCCCGCCCCAGTCGCGCCAGAGATACGGCAGGTAAGTCGTGCCGTCGGCTTTGACGCCGTGGATGACATAGCCGTCCGGGTTGCGCAGCGGGGCGAAGTCCACCGCGCGGATCGCCCCCAGCACCCGCGCTTCCATTTCCTCATCACGCAACACCCGCGCGGCCAGCAACGCGCCATGATAGTAAATGGCGGTATCGACGGTGCTGTATTCGGTGCCGGGGTGGATGTGATACCGCCCATCGGTCCGGCGGGCAAAATGAGGCAGCAGGCCATGCGGGCCGCGCAGGGGCAGCGTGGTTTCCAGCGAACGCCGCAACGCGCCGCGCGCGAAATTCGGGTCCACCATCCCTTTTTCCGCCGCCGCCGCCGTCGCCAGCAGGAACATGCCGGTGGCGGGCAGGGAATCGAACGCGCCATCCTCGGTCTGCGCCCGGTCGCGCACCAGCCCGGTGGCGGGGCTGTAGCAGCGCGAGACCTTCGCATATGAGGCCGTAAACACCCGCCGCTCCAACGGCGCATCCGGCTCCTCGACCTCGAACCCCAGGTTATCGATCAACAAATCCGCGCCCGGCTCCGCGGTCCAGTTGAGCCACTTCGCCTGCCGCAGCGCCGTGGTCGGCAACGGCTCGGCCAGTTCCGTCATTTCCGTGGTGTCGAGACGGAACGTCCGCTCCCACAACGCCTCCTGCCCGACCCCCTTGATCTCCAGCTTGAGCCGCCCCTGGCCCATCACGCGCGCGCGCAGCCCCGTGATGCGAGGCTGGTATTCCGCGCGCATCCATGCCGGATAACACCGCTCGAAATCCAGCACCGCGTCATTCAACTGCCCGAGCCGCTCCAGGCTATGCCACATGCCCGCCCAGCCGTCCGGATTGTCGGGCAATTGCACCCACACCATGCCCGGCGTCCAGCCGATGTGCTCCTCCGCCGGCCCCACGAACCCGAAATCCGTGCCCAAATGCGTGTAGGACAAGAATGGATTGACCGTGTGCTCGCGCGCTTGGCGTCCCGTGCCGACGGGCGTCACGATGGTGAAATATTCCTGCACCGGCTGCCACACCCGGCGCACCGCCACCGCGCCGTCCCGGTCCGGCGGCGTCGGCCGGGCCTCCTCCCCCGGCGCCACCGATGCCGTCAGCGCCAGCCACAGCGCGCCACAAGTCATGAGGATTTGAATTCTAAGCATGGTTAACCATTTTCCATAAAGTGGGGATGTAAGGCAATCTTTTTGCTTCCCTTTCCTTCAACAGGGAACATCTCGCCGTGACGAATCGGAGAGCGGAGGCCTCCCCGGCCGGCGCCAGCAAACGCCGCCCTTTCCCGCTGGTCATCCGAAAGATTGCCGGGTAGCCGCATCGGAAAAAAACCGAGAGCGGACGAGCCACGCCTGCGGTTTGCGCGTCACCAAGAGCGCACTCCTTCGGAATGGTAGGTGTTGAGCGCTCCAATCCAAAGGTTCGGGAATCGAGCCTTTGGACAGAGGGCGGCGGTCACGCGGCTTCCACGTCCGCGCCGTCGTCAGGGACGATGTCCTGCTCGACGCGCAGATTGCTGATGATGAATTGCTGGCGGTCGGGTGTGTTCTTGCCCATGTAGAAGGTCAACAACTCGCGCACCGGCGAATGCGGGTCGAGGGTCACGGGTTCGATGCGTATTTCCGGGCCGATGAAGGCCTTGAATTCGTCGGGACTGATCTCGCCGAGGCCCTTGAAGCGCGTGATCTCGGGGTTGCGGCCGCACTCGGCGATGGCGGCGAGTTTTTCCTCCTCGTTATAGCAATAGCGGGTGATCTTTTTGTTACGCACGCGGAAGAGCGGCGTCTGCAAGATATACAAATGCCCGCGCCGGATGAGTTCGGGGAAGAATTGCAGAAAGAACGTGATGAGCAGCAGGCGGATGTGCATGCCATCGACATCCGCGTCGGTGGCGATGACGACTTTGTTGTATTGCAACTCGTCGAGGTTTTCCTCGATGCTCAGCGCGTGCTGGAGGAGATTGAACTCCTCGTTCTCATAGACGATTTTCTTGGTGAGGCCGAAGCAGTTGAGCGGTTTGCCGCGCAGGGAAAAGACGGCCTGCAAATCGACGTTGCGGCTCTTGGTGATGGAGCCGCTGGCGGAGTCGCCTTCGGTGATGAAGAGCGTGGTTTCCTCCGCGTCCTTGTGCTTGGTCCCCCAGTGAACGCGGCAATCGCGGAGCTTTTTGTTGTGGATTTTCGCTTTGCGCGCGGCCTCGCGGGCGGATTTCTGGATGCCCGCCAGTTCCTTCCGCTCGCGTTCGCTTTGCAGGATTTTGCTTTGCAGCGCGGCGGCGATTTCCTTGTGGCGGTGGAGATAGACGTCGAGTTCGCGCTGGAGGAAATTCGCCACGAAGGTCCGCACCGACTCGCCGTTGGGCGACATCGTCTGCGAGCCGAGCTTGGTTTTCGTCTGCGACTCGAAGACCGGCTCCTCGACTTTGACCGCGATGGCGCCGGTGATGCCTTGGAGGATATCCTTGGTGTCCCAGTCTTTTTTGTAATGCTCGCGGATGGTCTTGACGATGGCCTCGCGGAAGGCCTGCAAGTGCGTGCCGCCTTGGGTGGTGTTCTGGCCGTTGACGAAGCTCAGGTTATCCTCGCCGTAGCCGTCGCGGTGGGTGAAGGCGACTTCGATGTCCTCGCCCTTGAGGTGGATGACGGGATACAGCCGTTCCTCCTCCGGCAGGTCTTCGTGGAGCAGGTCCCGCAAGCCGTTCCGGCTGACGAATTTCTTCCCGTTGAACTCCAGCACCAGCCCCGTGTTGAGGTAGCTGTAGTAGCGGAGCATCCGCTCCAGGTGCTCGTTTTTGAAGATGATCTTGCTGGGAAAAATCGTGCGATCCGGCGTGAAAGCCACGCGCGTGCCGTTGGGCGCGCCCGCGTCTTTTTGCGGCTTCTTCATTTCCAGCGTGACCTTGCCCTTGGAAAACTCGATGGCCTTCGTCTCGCCCTCGCGCCACGCCTGGATCTCGAAGAAATCGCTCAGCGCGTTGACCGCCTTGATGCCGACACCGTTGAGGCCGACCGACTTCTTGAACGCCTTCGAGTCGTATTTCGCGCCGGTGTTGATGATGCTCGCGCAATCCATCAGCTTGCCCAGCGGGATGCCGCGGCCGAAGTCCCGCACCTCCACGCGGCCGTCCTCGACGGTGATTTCCACCTTCTTGCCGTAACCCATCGTGAACTCGTCGATGCAGTTATCGACCACCTCCTTGACGAGGATGTAAATGCCGTCGTCGGCCTGCGTGCCGTCGCCCAGCTTGCCGATATACATGCCGGGCCGCAGCCGGATGTGCTCGATCCAGCTCAGCGTCTTGATGTCGTCTTCGGTGTAATCGGCAGCCATGCGCAAATGCTTAGGTTTTCCTAAATAATTTCAAGGCGGAATTGGCGCGGTCACTTTTCCAGCCGGATGGTGGCGCTGCGGGCGTGGGCGTCGAGGCCCTCCAGCAGGGCGAGGGTTTGCACAAGCGGGGCGGATTTCCTGATCGCGGCAGGGCTGAGTTTGACCACGCTGGTGCGGCGCTGGAATTGATCGACAGTCAGGCCGGGGAAGGATTTGCCCGCGCCGCCGGTGGGCAAGGTGTGGCTGGGGCCGGCGAGGTAATCGCCCACCGCCACGGGCGAGTGATTGCCAAGGAAGATGGCGCCGGCGGTGGTGATGGCCGGCAGCCAGCGGTCTTCGTCCGCCACGATGAGCGTGAGGTGCTCGGGCGCGTAAGCATTGGCCAACGCGAGGGCCTGGTCGAGATCGGCGGTGATGACGATGAAGCCGCCCTCGCGCAGAGACTCGGCGAGGTGGGTCTGCCGGGAAAGGGTGGCGAGCTGCGCAGCGACTTCCTGCTCCACCGCGCGCGCCAGCGCCGGCGAGGGCGTGACGAACACGGCCTGGCTGCCGTGCCCGTGCTCGGCCTGCGCGACGAGATCGGCGGCGATCCACGCGGCGCGGCCGGTGTCGTCGGCAACGATCATGATTTCGCTGGGACCGGGCAGTTGGTCGATGGCGACGAGGCCGAAGACCTGGCGCTTGGCTTCGATGACGTAGGCATTGCCGGGGCCGAAAATTTTCGCCACCGGGCGGATGGTCTTCGTGCCGTAAGCGAGCGCGCCGATGGCCTGGATGCCGCCGATGCGATAAACCTCGGTCGCGCCGGCCAAGTGCAACGCGCCAAGCAGCGCGGGATTGACCTGCCCGTCGGGACCGCACGGCGTGGTGACAACGATCTCGCGGCAGCCGGCGACATGGGCGAGCGTCACGGTCATGAGCGCGGAGCTGACCAGCGGCGCGGTGCCGCCGGGCACGTAAAGACCGACGCGCCCGAAGCCTTGGTAAATCTCGCCGGTGAGCGCGCCCTGGGCATTGCGGCGCCGCCAGTCCTTGCGCAACCCGGCGCGGGCGAAAGCGGTGATGTTCGCGTGCGAGGCTTCGAGCGCGGCGCGCGTGGCGGCGGGCAGGCCTTTCCACGCGGCGGCCAGCGCTTTCGGCGCCACGGCGAGGGTTTTCGGGGTCAATGTGGCGCGGTCGAAGCGTTGGGTGTATTCCAACACGGCGGCATCGCCGCGGGCGCGCACGTCGCGGAGGATGGCGGCCACGGTGTCGCGCACCGCGTCCGAGGGTTCGGCGCGGCGGTCGAGCGGTTGCAACGCGGCACGGCCGGCGCGCGTTCGGGCATCGATCACTTTCATAAAAAAACGGGATCGGCACGTTGCCCGCAAACGCCGCCGGGGGGAACTGAATTTTGCGCGCGATGCCGGAAAAGCGGGCGCGCCCACGCCCGGTGACCGAGGCGGAGCCATTGACGCCTTTCAATGGCAGGCCTCGGGCGGTTCAAGGCATTCGATGACGGGATGGCAAACCACCAAACGGATCCGCCGCCCCGCCCCCCGTCGGGTGAGTCGGCGTGGGCATCGGCGCGCTCACTTCGCCTCCTGAAAGAGCAATGGCACGAATTCGTGCAGATAGTCGCGCCACTTGAGCCAGGTGTGGCCGCCTTCGGTTTCCTGATAAGTGACCTCGAGGCCATGCTTTTTGAGCAATTCGACCGTGGCCTGGGTGGTCCGGAGCAGGAAGTCGTCGCGACCGGTGGCGAACCAGGCGAGTTTCAAGCCTTCCTTGAAGGCCGCATCCACCAGCACCGCGGCGTGCTTTTCTTCAAAACCCGGCTCCCCGGCATTCCCGCCCGCTCTCGGCCCACCTCCCAATCCGAAGATCCCGGAACTGAACACGCCGAAATAACCGAATGCCTCGGGACGCGCGAAGACGAGGTTCACGGTCTGGAATCCGCCCATCGACAGCCCGGCGATGGCCCGATGGTGACGGTCCTGATGCAGGCGGTAACGGCGCTCCATCTGCGGTTGGATGTCGGCCAGGAATTCGCGCTCGAATTCATCCGTGAAGCCCGCGCCGAAACGAAACGGGCCGGTGTGGCCGTGGGGCATGATGACGACCATGGGCTTGGCTTGGCCGGCGGCGATGAGGTTATCGAGAATGAACCCGGCCCGGCCCACGCTCGACCAGGAGTCGTCCGAATCGGTGGCGCCGTGCAGCAGATACAGCACCGGGTATTTCTCCGCGCCGGTTTCGTAGCCCGGCGGCGTATAGACATGCAGGCGACGCTCGCGCTGCAACACGGAGGAATGGTAGGTGACCTCCGCCACGGCTCCGTGCGGCACGTCGTTGGCATCCACAAACTCCGCGCCCGGCACGACCAGCAGGCTCCAGGCCTCCTCGTTGGATTCGCTCACCCGCGGGTTGCGCGGATCGAGCACGGCGAGGCCATCCACGACAAACCGGTAGCGATACGCCCCGGCCGGCACGGGATCGAGGCGGCCCTCCCACACGTCACGCTCGCCTTTGGTCAGGGCGAGAGGACGCCCGGAGGGCAGGCTGGGCAGGTCGCCGCCGGTCAATTGCACGGTTTCCGCCTTCGGCGCATGGAGGCGGAAGGTGAGCCCCCGGTCCGCCGCGACCTCCGTGGAGGCAAAGGCCGGCGGGCGTTCCGGTCGCGGCGGGGCTTGCGCCGAAAGGGGCGGGCTGAGGAGAACCAGCCACGTCAACACGCTCCACGTGCCGGCGTGGCGAAGAAAACAGGGTTTTGCGGTCATGACCGGAAGTCTGACCCCACCGCGCGCCGGATGTTGAGTCGGACGGCGCTTTTCCTCACGCCGCGGCGAAAAAAAATTTCCCGCCGACCGGGCTCAGGGATCGCGCACGGGCAGATCTTCGATGGACTTGATGACATTGTCCGGCCCGAGCAGGACGACGCGGGCCGCATGGGTGGCGACTTCTTCCGGCGTGAGCGCGCAGTAAGCAAGCACGATCAGCAGATCGCCGGGCCGCACCAGCCGCGCGGCCGCGCCGTTGACCTGCACCTGGCCGGTCTCGCCATAGATGACGTAAGTGGTGAAGCGGGAGCCGTTGTCGATGTCGAGCACGTCCACTTGCTCGAACTCGCGCAGGCCGGCCGCGCGGCAGAGCGCACGGTCGAGCGAAATCGATCCTTCGTAATTCGGATCCGCGGCGGTGAGGGTGGCGCGGTGGAGCTTGGTTCTGAGAAATGTGCCTATCACGGGAAATGGACCTTCATCATGGCCCATTCCTTGGACGGGAGCAAGCACGCCGATCATCGTTTTGGAACGGGCGCGGACAGCTCGCCTCCGCTCTGGCGCTCACCGGCTTGCCGGTGAATCGGAAGCGGAGGGAGCATGACGGAATCCTGGGGGCGCCCCGGCGCTGGCTGATCGATCTCCCTCGCCCCATCGATCTCCCCCGCCCCGAGGGGCAAGCCCCTCTCCCCCTCAAAGCGGAGGCGAGCCTCCGCACTCCACATTACGGCATGGAGGCCGGCGCGGCCGCGGCGTCGGGCGCCGGAGGCAATTCCGCAGGCGGTTTCCCGGAGGCGAGCGGCGCTTTTTTGCGCGGCAGGGCGTCGAGCAATTCGGTGGCGCGGCGGAGGCGTTGCTCGGCCTCCTGACGGGCTTCCTGGGCGTTGAGCACGGCCAGTTCGGCCTGCTTGAGATCGTCGCGCAAGGTGGCGGGATCGGGCAGGCTGAATTTGCCGCTCGGAATCTCGGCGAGCAGCGGCGCCATATCGGCGGCGGGAATGGCGAGGCTTTCGACACGGCCGGAGCGCGCGATGTTGAGGCCCACCACGCGCCCGTCCAGATCGACCAACGGGCCACCGCAATCCTCGGGGGCGAGCACGAGGTCGTGCTGAAAGACGTTGAAAAACCCGTGCCGGTGCTGGCTGAGGCGGCCGCCCATCAGGACCATCGGATCGGTCTCCGCGCCATGGCGGGCCAGGAAATCCTGTTTGTTCATGAGGGTGATGGTCACGTCCAACTCCCCTTCCCCGCGCTTCACCCGCAGGATGATCTCCTCGCCCGGACGCCGCCGGCTGACTTCGAGCACGAGTTCGTCGCTGTTCTTGATGGGAGCGCCATCGACGGCCAGCACGACATCCGCCCCTTTCAGCCCGCCTTTGTCCGCCGCGCCCTCGGGATACACTTCCTCAATGATCGCCGCGGTGCGGTCTTCCTTGCGCAGGATCACGCCGAGGAACCCGCGCGGCGTTTCGTAAAGACTGCGCGGGCCGACACTGGCGACACCCAGCGCGAGGGCGGCGCCGTCCGGCGCGGCGGCGGCCAGGAAGCTGCCGGGCGCGGGCGCGGGCGCGTCGCTCCACTCCACCGGGTGCAGGCCGGTGGCGTCGATTTTCACCAAGGCGAGGTCATAAGCGGGCAGCACGTCGGTCACCGCGGCGGGCACGCGCAGGCCGATGGGGAACTCCACATGCAACGTGGAGGCGGATTCCAACTCGCTCGCTTTGGAAACAAACCAGCCGTCCTTGTGCACGGCAACCGCCAGCGCCGCCGCGCGGCCGTCGCGCAGCAGCCGCACGGTCGAGCGCGCGGCTTCGGTCATGACCGGCCGCAGCGCCTCGCGCGACGCGGCGTCTTCGCGGCTGAAGGCCTCGTCGTATTTCGGTGGCAGGGCTCGGCCCGTAGGCGGCTCGGCCCGGATCGTGGCGCCGAGGAGCGCGGCCAGCACCACAAGGGCCGATCGGCGGGTGAAAGAAGCAGCGAGCGGGCAAGTCATGGCAGAGGGGCCACCAGCGTGGCGTGAAGTTCCAAGGGGGCGTCGTTCCGGCGGATGTGAAGGGACAGCGCGGCGCCGGGGTCGAAGTCGCCGAGTCGCCGGGCGAGCGACACCGCATCGGGGAACGATTGGCCGTTGAGTTCCAGAATCACGTCGCCGAACCGCAGGCCGGCCGCTGCCGCCGGGCTGGCGGTTTCCACGTTCGTCACGCGCGCGCCGGCGGGCACGG
Organism: uncultured Enterobacteriaceae bacterium; assembly: GCA_964596095.1. GTDB lineage: Bacteria > Verrucomicrobiota > Verrucomicrobiia > Verrucomicrobiales > V1-33 > CAJBME01. Next base: position 3,960 of record CAZQUC010000077.1, on the reverse strand, counting down.
CATTCTCGATCTCCGCGCCCAACCAGACTTTCGGCGGCGGCGGCAGGGCGTGTTTCATGCCCAGTTGGCGAACGGATTGGCGGCTGGCCAGCGTCAACTCCACCACCGGTCGCTCCGCTTCGCCGCGCCGCAACTCCAGCGCCACCGTATCGCCGGCCCGGTGGCGGCTGATGAGGCGAATGAATTGCAGGTAATTCTTCACCTCCTGGCCCGCGAAACGGACGAGAAGGTCATCGCGCTTGATGCCCGCCACGTCGCTCGGTCCGCCGGGCGTGATGTCCAGCACGCGCAGGCCGCCGCTTCCTTCTTCGTCGAGCTGGAGGCCGAGCACGGGGCGGTCGGGATCGGACTGGCCCAGCACGAGCCGCCCCCAGGCCTCGCCTTGTTTCAGCCGCTCCCAGTCGAGCCGGAATTGGTCGATGGCGACATGGCGGTTGACCGTCAACGGGCCGCCGATGGAGGAATGGATGCCGATCAATTTGCCGTCGAGATCCAGCAACGGCCCGCCGGAGTCGCCGCCGACGAGCGTGCAATCGGTGAAAAACGCGCCGAAATTATCGCGATGCCAGACGCGGCCCGCGCGGACCGGCGGCGAGCGATGGGCCTCGAACCCGCCCGGATGGCCGAGCGCGACCGTCCACTCGCCTTTTTTAATCGCATCGGAATCGCCCAATTCCACGAACGGCCACTCCCGCAGCGCGGGCTCGGTGATGCGCAGCATGGCCGTGTCACATGTCCGGTTGGAGCCGAGGATTTCGGCCTTGCCGCGCTGTCCGTCGGGAAAGACGATCACCACTTCCTTCGACTGGTTTTCCTTTTCCAACACGTCGGTGACATGCGCCGCCGAAAGCACCAACCCGTCTTCGCTGACGATCACCCCGCTGCCGGTGCCCACGGGACTGTCGCACGTGATGGCGACCACCGCCGGCACCGCCTTCTCCACCACGGCCCGGATGCGGCTTTCGCGTGCCTTCAGCACGGCCAGTCCAGTCTCATCTCCCCACGCCGGCGCGAGGCCGGCCCATGCCAGCAGGACCACCAGAAGCGACGGCTTCGTTTTCATAATTAAAGGCCAGCATAAGACGCGCCATGCCGCCCGCAACTGTCGCGTCGGGTTTCCGGCGGGGTTCGGGGATTGCCTCATGGCGCGGGCGCGCCGGTGGGGACCGGCATCGGCCCCATGAGGCAGCCTATGGACTGCAACGGTCGGTGCGACCGTAAAATCGGGCCCACATTTTGCCAAGCCGGCGGTTGCTTTCCGAGGGAGAATGGCAAGATGAATCCATGAGTTCGTTTCCCTTTCCCCATGCGACATGGCGCCGCCTGCTGACGCTCGTGGCCGGTCTCTGCCTGCTGGCGATGCCGTGTCCGGCGGAGTTGCAACTCAGTTCCGCCCAAGCGCAGAAAATCGGCCGGAAACTCTGGCAGAACGAATGCGCCGGCACCGTCGAGGGCCTCACCTCCTGGAACAAGGGCGAAGACTTCCCCAGCCTCGGCATCGGGCACTTCATTTGGTATCCCTCCGGAGCGAAACGCACTTTCGAGGAGAGTTTCCCCGGCATGATCGACTACCTGCGCCGCCGCGGCGCGCGGCCGCCGGCGTGGCTGAACGACGTCACCGCCTGCCCGTGGCCGACGCGCGCCCGGTTCCTCGCGGAAAAAGACGGCCCGCGGTTGCGCGAGTTGCGACGGTTCCTCAGTGAAACCGTGGGCTTGCAGGCCGAATTCGCCGCTTCGCGCGCCCGGCAGGCGCTCCCCAAAGTGCTGGCCGCGGCCCCACGGGGCCAGCGCGCCGCCTTGCAGCAAAAATACGACGCGGTCGCCACCACCCCGCAGGGCGTCTATGCGCTGGTGGATTACGTGAATTTCAAAGGCGAAGGCATCAACCCCGGCGAGCGCTACCAGGGACACGGGTGGGGCCTGCTCCAGGTCTTGCAGGAAATGCGGGCCACCGGCTCCGGGCCGGCCGCCGCGTCGGAATTCGCCGCCGCCGCCCAACGCGTGCTCGGCCGCCGCATCGCGCTCGCCCCACGCCCGGAAAGCCAATGGCGGGCGGGGTGGTTCTCGCGCTGCCGCGGCTACGGCCAGCCGTTTTGAGCCACCGGCCGCGGGATTCTCCGCGGCGCGGAGAGAATGGCTTTTTCAAGTTGCGGAAAACCGCGACCGCTTTATCTATTCCGCCCCTTTTCGCCCGGCCTCGGGGTCGCGGCGGTCCCACGTTCCCCTTTCCACCCGATTTCCCCATGCCCAAAACGGCTGCCGACAAAAAGAAAAATTCCGCCAAGCCCGACTCTTCCCCGAAGAGCGCGGCTTCCCCGTCGGCGTCTTCGAAAGCTCCGAAGACCGCCGTCAACGGTGACAAAACGGATAAGCCCGCCAAGGCCGTCAAAATGGAAATGACGCCCTGGCTTAAAAAGCAGAAGCAGAAACTCATTGAGTTGCGCGACTCGCTGGTCGATGCCTTGGACGGCGTCTCCCGCGAGACAATGGCCGGCAGCGAAGCCTCCGCCTTTGGCATGCACCAGGCCGACGCCGGGTCCGACGCGTATGACCGCGACTTCGCCCTCAGCATGCTCAGCAAAGAGCAGGACGCGCTTTACGAGATCGAAGAAGCTTTGAAACGCTTCGACAACGGCACCTACGGCACCTGCGAGATGAGCCAGAAGAAAATCCCGCAGTTGCGCCTCGAAGCCATCCCTTTCGCCCGCTACACCGTCGAGTGCCAGGCCCAGTTGGAGAAAGAAAACCGCGGCGGCTACGGACGCCGTCCCCCCGTCCGCTCGCTCTTCGGCCTCGGCGGCGACGACGATGACGACGACGACGATGACGACACCGGCGGCAACTCCAACAGCAACAGCAGCAACGAGTAATTTTCCCGCCCTTCCCTTTTTCATTCCCACGCCCATTCATCGAACCATGGCCCGCGACATCATCATTCTCGAATGCACCGAGGCGAAAGCCGAGGGCAAACCGACCTCACGCTACATCAGCACCCGCAACAAAAAGAGCCTGAACACCCCGGGCCGCTTGGAGAAGGTCAAATACAATCCTTTCCTCAAGCGCCGCACCCTGCACCGGGAGACCCGCTAAGACCGCTCAGCTACCACGACATGCAGCCCAAGACCAAAGAACGCCTGATCGCTTTCCGCAAAGCGAACCGCCGGATGCCCAGCCGCCGCTTGGACATCCCCACGGACAAGCTCACCTTCAAGCACCCGGAAGTGCTCAAGAAGTTCACCAGCGAAACCGGCAAAATCCTGCCCCGCCGCATCACCGGCACCACCGCTTGGATCCATCGCAGAGTCACCCGCGAAATCAAGCGCGCCCGCTCGTTGAACCTCATGCCGTAAGGCCGGGAATCGGGTTCGAACGGTGGATTGGACAGGCGGAGGCACCACTCCGCCTTTCTCGCATGCACCGGTATGGCAGAGGCCAGCCAGGCCTTTTTCCGCAAGGGGCGTCTTCGGAGCGGAAGTTCAGGGTCTTCGCCCGAGCGTGGCTCGCGGAAGGTTGACATGGAGGCGGCCGCGCTCCGGATTTTCCATCGGCAGATGGTGAGCCTTCAGCTGCCAAGGCCCGGTGAGGGCAACGCGATAAACGGCTTGGCCGGAGAAACCCACTTCGACAGCAACGACGCCCTCCAGGCACGCGACCACTTCGTTCTGCGATTTCCCCAACGGGCGCGCACGGAGTCTTCGCTTTTGCCGGTGCAGGCGGGCCTAATCCGAAAAATTTGTGGCATGGCGCTTCCAAGGATCGACGACCATTGACGAGATTGTAGTCAGCCCCAAGTCTGCACTTTCCGCCATCCACCTTGCCAAAAAACGGGCAGGCGTCCCGCCCATAGGCATAGACCTAATTCGCAAAATTTGTTGAATTTTAAGCAGCGGTGAAAGGCGGCCTGGCGAACCACCACCGATGGCAACGCCATCGCAACCCCAGCAGCCGGGGGTTGAGCGC
>CAZQUC010000076.1:0-13495 GCA_964596095.1 uncultured Enterobacteriaceae bacterium | reverse complement strand
GTTTCCCGCTTCCCCGGTTCGCGGAGATTGGGGCCGTCACGCTGGGTGAGGGCGTCGCCGAGGTCGGTGCGGGCGCGCTCGGCGAGGGCGAGGAGGCGCTGCGCGATGTCGGGATGTTGGGCGAGGACGTTAGCTTTTTCGCCGATGTCCTGGGCCACATTGTAGAGTTCCGGCTCTTTCAACACGATGTTTTCATACCGCACGGGCCGGCCGTCTTCGCCGCCGGGGCGGCCACCGAGCGTGCGGTAGGTGTGGGGCAGGTAGAGTTTCCATTCGCCGCTGAGGACGGCTTGGAGTTCGTTGCGGTGGTAGTAGAAGAAGTAGGCGTCGTGGGGATTTTTTGCGTTCGGCTCGCCGGCGAGGATCGGCCACACATCGAGGCCGTCGATGGGGTGCGGCGGCAAGGGCGCTCCGATGAGTTTCGCCACGGTCGGCAAGAGGTCGATGGTCATGGCGGGTTCGGCGGTGACGCGGCCAGCGGGGATTTTCCCCGGCCAGCGGGCGATGAAGGGCACGCGCACACCGCCTTCCCATACGGTGCCCTTGCCTTCTCGCAAGGGACCGGAGGTTCCGGAATGCGCGCCGTAGCTGAGCCACGGGCCGTTGTCGGAGGTGAAGATGACGAGCGTGTCTTCATCCAATCCGTTTTCCTGCAAAGCGGCGAGAATTTGTCCCACGGACCAGTCGATCTCCTGGATGACATCGCCATACAGGCCTTGCTTGGACTGGCCTTTGAACTTGTCGCTCACGTAGAGCGGCACATGCGGCATGCTGTGGGCGAGGTAGAGGAAAAACGGCCGGTCGCGATGCTGGTGGATGAATTTGACCGCGCGGTCGGCATACCACGTGGTGAGCCGCGTCTGCTCCACGGCGGTGACTTCGGGCAGCACGATGCGGTCGCCGTCGATCAAGGGCAGCAGGGGAAAACCGGTGCGGACCTCTGGATGATGCGGCCACATGTCGTTGGAGTAGGGCAGGCCGAGATATTCGTCGAAGCCATGGCGCACGGGCAGGAACTGCGGCGCGTCGCCGAGGTGCCATTTGCCGAAGGCGGCGGTGGCGTAGCCTTTTTGCTTCACGACTTCCGCGAGGGTGGTTTCGTCGTCATGAATGCCGACCGGTGAGCCGGGGCCGAGCGCGCCGTGGATGCCGATCCGGTTCGGATACGTGCCGGTGAGCAGGCCGGCGCGTGACGCCGAGCACACGGGTTGCGCCACATAGAACCGCGTGAGCCGGTTGCCTTCGGCGGCGAGGCGGTCGAGATGCGGCGTCTGCCAGCCGGTCGCGCCATAGGTGCCGAGATCGCCGTAGCCGAGATCGTCGGCGAAAATGATGACGATGTTGGGATCGCGGGGCGGCTTGGCCGGCGCGGGTGCGGCGGCGATGTCGGCGGCCGCTTTATGCAGGTCGGCCACCGGCACGTCGCCGTTGAAGAGGCGCACGCGTTCGATCAAGCCGCGGAATCTTGAGGGGCCGGAGTAATCGCCGACCGCACCGCCGGCATCTGCGCCGATCTGCAACGTCTCGGCCGGCTCGCGGGCGATGAATTCCGGCAACGCGACCTCGGAGGCGACGACGCCATTGACCACCAGACGCAACTTTTTCTCTGCTGTGATGATCCCGGCGGCGTGGGTCCATTTTTTGGTCACCACCTGCTCCGCCTGCGCCGAAAACAAGGCGCCTCCCAAACGCACGGAAAACACCGGCTTGCCTTCCACGAGATGCAGCGCGTAGCCGAAGCTGCCGCCGCCGCGTGCCAGCACCACGCCGGCGGGCGTTTCCGCGAAGAAGACCGCTTCGGCGGTCCAGGGGCCGTTCGCCGGGTTGAGGCCCAACGCGTTCGCGACGTCGATCTGCGATTGGCCGGAGAAGCGGCGCGCTTTTTTGCCCGCGCGGCCTTCCACGGTGGGCGCGGCTTCCGCGAGGCCGCCATGGCCGAGGCCCGAGCGATCAGTCACGCGCCGTCCGTTTTCTTCCGTAGTGAAATCGAAGGCCAGCGCGTCTTTGTTCGTCACGTCGCGCGGCGGCGAGGGCCGGCGACCGCCGCTGAAGCCCGGCGGGTCGGGGTCCGGCACTTTCAATTCCGTGCGCAGCCGGGCGAGTTCGGCGGTCAATTCCGTGGTCACCTCCGCATATTCCGGCTGGCCGAAGACGGAGCGCAATTCCTGCGGATCGGTCTCGCGGTCGTAGAGTTCCCAGTAGTCCACGTCCGGTCCGTAAAACCGCACCAGCTTGTGACGGGCGGTGACCACGCCGTAGTGCGGCCGCACGCGGTGGGGATCGGGATACTCATAATAGTGATAGTAAAAGCTCTTCCGCCAATCGGCGGGCGTCTGCCCTTGCAACACCGGGACGAGACTGCGGCCCTGCGCGTCGGCGGGCGCGGGCGCGCCGGCGGCGTCGAGGAAGGTCTGCGCGAAATCCACCGTGGAGACGAGATCGCCATTCACCGTGCCCGGCCGCGTCACGCCGGGCCAGCGCACGAGCAGGGGCGTGCGCAGCGATTCCTCGAAGATCCACCGTTTGTCATACCAGCCGTGCTCGCCGAGGAAGAAGCCCTGGTCCGAGGCATAGACCACCAGCGTGTTCTCGGCGAGGCCGGTGTCGTCGAGATATTTCAAGAGCGTGGCCACGCTGTCATCGACTGCCTTCACCGTGCCGAGATAATCATGCAGATAACGCTGGTAACGCCAACGCACGAGGTCCGGCCCTTGCGGGTTCTGTTCGCGGAAGGCGGCGTTGCGCGGCTCGTAATAGGCGTCCCAGATTTTCTGTTGCTCCTCGGTCAAGCCGACCGGGCGGGTGAATTTCGCGTCGAGATCGAAGAAGGTTTTCGCCAGCGTCATGTCCTGATCGCGCACGGCGAGGCCGCGGTTCGCGTAGTCGTCGAAGAGCGTCGCCGGCTCGGGATACGCGCGGTCGTGGTTGTGGTTCAGATAGCGCAAGGCGGGAGCCCATTCGCGGTGCGGCGCCTTGTGCTGGACCATGAGCAGGAACGGCTTGGTTTCATCGCGCTGCTGCAACCATTCCACGCTCCGCTCGGTGATGATGTCGGTGACGTAGCCGGACTCCACGATCCGCTCGCCATTGCGGATGAAGGGCGGCTGGTAATACACGCCCTGGCCGGGGAGAATCTGCCAGTGGTCGAACCCGGTGGGGTCGCTCACCAGATGCCATTTGCCGATGAGCGCCGTCTGATAGCCCGCGTGCCGCAGGAGTTTGGGAAAGGTCGTCTGGTTCGAATCGAACCGGCTGTTGGCGTTGTTGGGAAATCCGTTGAGATGCGAATACTTGCCCGTCAGCACGGTGGCGCGGCTCGGACCGCAGATGGAATTCGGCACCAGGCAGCGGTTGAAGCGCACACCTTCTTTGGCGAGGCGGTCCAGTCCCGGTGTTTCCAACAAATGTCGCGGATCCTGGTAAGCGCTGATCGCCTGATACGCGTGATCGTCGGAGAAAATGAAGAGGATGTTCGGACGAGAAGGCGCGGCTCGGAGTCCGCTGACCATGGCCAGCAACACGAGCGCGCCCAGCCACAGCCGGCGCGGAATGGTTTTCATACAATCGGGGTGCCGGGGGCGCGCCGGCTGGGGCAGGGTAGGGGAAGTCGTGCGTGGTTCAAGGAGGGATGCAGCACCGGCATCACATGCAGTCTTTGAAGTCCTCCAGGGGCTTGTCAAAGTCCGGCGACATCCAGATGCGGCCTTTCAGATAACCGAACCCTTGCAAGGATTCCGTGCCGGCTGGCGGCTCTTGGGGAGGGATCGGCTCCAATTCCGCCTTTACCCGGACGAGTCGTCCACGCCACGCGGCTGGCAGCGGCAGGTGCAGCATGCCGTCGGCGGCCGGTTCCAGAATGGCGGTGATCGTGTTCACGGGCCAAGTGTAACCGCACCTGTAAAAAAGAAAGCATCGAGCGTCCAAGAGAACAGTCCGTGGAGCCGGGATCGACGGCATTGAACCCGGTGGTGAATGGTCCTGTCGTTCTTGCCAAATTACTTCCTCCCAAACAGCCGCCACTTCGGCCCCAGCCACAGGAACAGCGCGGGCAACGTGAGCAGCGCGCTGAATTGGCTCATCAGCATGGCGAGGCCGGTGAAGAGGCCGAACCACACGGAGGGGAAAAAGTCCGACAGGACCAGCACGGCGAAGCCGACGACGATGATGGAGGTGGCGATCCAGATGGCGCGGCCCACGGTGTCATGGGTGCGTTGGACGGCGGCGCGGAGATCTTGGGCGACGGCGTATTCTTCGCGGAAACGCATGGTGTATTGGATGGCGGAATCGACGCCCACGCCGAGCGCCACAGCGGCGATCATGACCGTCACCAAGTCGAGCGGAATGCCGCACCAGCCCATCACGCCTAACATGGTCACCGCCGGGAGCGCCTGCGGCAGCAGCACCACCAGCGCGAGGCGGAAGGAGCGGAACAAGAGCAGCAGCATCAGGTAAATGGCCGCCACCACCACGCCGAGGGTCTCGCGCTGGCTTTCGATGAGGCTGCCGAGCATGTTGGCGTAGAGCACGAAGATGCCGGTGGTTTCGACGCGCAGGCCCGCGAGCGCGGTGTCGCGGATCGAGTCGAGATGCGCGTGCAGGGCGCCGAGGATGCGCTGGCGGCTGAGGGTCGGCGCCGTTTCCTGGAGCCGCACCTGCAAACTCGCGCGCCGCCCGTCGTCTTCCAAAATGTCCTCGAACAACTGCGGCGCCATGCCCTGCACGAGGCGCAGCAGCGCCGTGTCCGTGAACTGCGGAAAATCGGCGGGCGTGAAGGTCTTGCGCAGCTCCTTCACCAACGCGGGCAGCGAGCGCAGGCTGCCGACTTCCGGGATCGCGCGCACGTGCCCTTCGATGGCCGAGAGCGCGGCCAGCCCTGGCTCCGTGGTGAAAAAACCGTCCTCTTTGGAGGTGAGATACACTTCCAGCGTGCTGGTGCCGCCGAGCTGGCGGTCGATGAATTCCAGCCCTTGATAGACTTCGCTCGAAGGCCAGAAATAGCTGGTGAATTTGTTCTCCGCCGTGATGCGCAGCGCGCCGAAAATGGCGAGGACGAGCAGCGCCGCGCTGGCGAGCACGACCGCGCGCGGCCGGGCGAGGGTGATCTTCGCGAAGACCCGGGCGAGATCCCGGCGGCGCGTTTCCGCCCGCGGTTTTTCCCGCACGGGCCGCCACGGCCGCAGCGCGCTGGGATAAAACAGGAACGTGGTCGCCAGCGAGATCGCCGTGCCCAGCGCCATCAGCAGGCCGAAGTGTTTCACGGGAATGATGCCGCTCTCGATGAACGCGCCGAACCCGGCCATGGTGGTCAGGCCGGAGAACAGGCAGGGTTTCCACAAAAACCGCGCGGTGTCGGCCAGCGCGGCCACGGGGTCGCCCTCGGGCTGCTCCGCGCGCACTTCGAGATACCGCTCGGTGAGATACACCGTGTAGGGCAGGGTGAGCACGAAGAGCAGCAGCGGGAGATTCGAGGTGATGACGGTGAACTTCGCGCCCATCGCCGCCATGCCGCCCAGCACGAGCACCACCGGCAGCACACTCGTCAGCAGCGGCAGCAGGACGAATCGCACGCGCCGGTAGATAAGAAACAACCCCGTGCTGAACAATAGCGCCGCCGCCACGCCGAAGACACGCAGGTCGTGCGCCACGCGCTCCATGATGTAGGAATACACCACCGGGGTGCCCGCGAGCTTGAGCTTTTCCGGCAGGCGGCCCTCCCATTTTTGCTGCACGTCATGCAGTCCCGCGACCAGCGCCTGCCAGCGTCCCTGCACGCTGTCGGGATGGGATGGATCGGCGGCCATTGCGTCCGCCGAGGCCGGCGCGAGATGGACGAGCAGATTGATGCTGCGTCCGTCCTGGGAAATGAGCGTGCCGGTCGCGAGTTCGTGGGTGGCGAATTCCGCTTTCGCCGCTTCCCAATCCACCGGCTTGTCGGCGTCGCGAAGATAGAGCAGGCCCCCCGCGAGCGCGAGCAGGTTGGGTTTCGTGCCGGGTTGCTGCCGGAGCAGCGGCACGTCCAGCAACGACATGATCTCGCCCGCGCCCGGCACGTCGCGCAGCTCCGCCGCCAAGTCGCGCAATGTCGCCGCGCCTTCCGGCGAGAGCCAATCGATCCCCGTCGCGCAGACCACGGCGAATTCGTCCTCGCCCCAGGAGGTCGTATCGTGCAGTTCCTGGTAGCGGTCCAATTCCGGATCTTTCTGATCCAGCAGCGTATTGGTCTGGAACTCGATGCCCAGTCCGCCGAAACGCGACGCCGCCAGCGCGGCCAATAATAGAATGACCAAGCACGCGGCCCACCAGCCGCGCGCCATCAGGCGGGAATACCACTCACGCATCCGCGCACGGTGAGGCGGAAGCAGGTGGCTTGTCCATCGTTTTCTCCGGGAACCCTGCGCCCGGGGATTTATACAACAATCATATGAAAACGGGTCTGTAGAAGCACCGGAAAAAACATTTACTTGAGAGCGGATCCGACCAAGGAGCGCGCCTGCTGAGGGCTTGCCCAAAGCGGGCGCAACTCCCTCTCAATGGCCGCTTCCAATGCTTCCAGCGACCCGCGGCTTTTGCCCGCGGCCCTGGTGCCGGCCCAACAGAGCCTTCACACCTCGGTGCGGGCGATCTCTTCGATGGTGTCGCGCGAGGCCCCCTTGGCGCAGCAGCGCTTCGACTTCCTTGGCCAGTTCAGGCTTTCCTCAGTGGAACTTCTTTGCCATGGCTCCCTTAGGCGCTTAAAGTCCCGTTTTCAATCGCTTTTGGTATCACGCCCACCGCAGCACCAAGCGCCGGACCACCTCTCGCGCTGGAAGGTCCGCGCTCAAAACACGGCGAAAAGAGCCGGAGGCCGCTTCCATCGCCCGCTCGAACTCCCCGTCACGGCCGCAGCGGGACGGGCACGCTCGCGCTGAAGACGAGGCGGGGGTCACCGCGCTCGGTGAGCGTCTGGTGAAGGGTGGCGATGGTGCGGAGGGCGCGGCCTTGAAAGACGACGCGGTCGTCTGCTTTGATGGTCACGGGCTGGTCGAGATCGGTGAGGGCGTCGTGGAGCAGGACGATGGCTTGCGGGACGTTGGGGGAGGTGAGCGTGAAGGTGCCGCCGTCGCGCGTGGCGGTGAGTTCGTGTCCGGCGGCGGCTTGGTTTGGAGGCACGGCCAGCCAGTAGAACCGGTCGTGGGTCACATCGTCCTGCCGCCAGACGATTTTGTCCGGCAGCGGCTGGCGGGTGAATTTTTCCATCCACGGGATGGCCTTGCGGTCTTCGAGTTCCATCCAGTGGCCTTTGCCGGCGGGCAGGTCGGTGAAGTGCTCGTAGCCGTCGGGATCGGCGGCGCGCAGGGCGTCGAGTTGGCGGCCCCACTCGGCGGCGACTTCGTTGCGCTTGTAGGCGCCATCCTTTTCGCCGACCTGGATGGAGAAGGGCAGATTGCGCAGGCCGAGAGGGGAGGCTTCGTTGGGATGACCGGCCATCATGGAGGCGGCGGCGAAGCGGTCCGCCATCCGCGGCGCGAGCTGATACACGCCGTCCCCGCCCGCGGAATAGCCCATGAGATAGACGCGGTCGGGATTGACGTTTTTGAAGACGATGAGGTTGGCGATGAGGCGGTCGAAGAGGGGATCGATGTGGCTCTCGTGCCAGAGATTCCACGTGTTGGTGGGCGCGCGCGGTGCGACATAGACGCCCTCGGCGGGAAGGTAGCGCCGGCCCAGGGCGATCTGGTTGCGCCATTGGGAGTCGTTGACGCGCGCGGGCGCGTTGCCGCCGCCGTGCATCGAGATGAAGAGGCTGCGGCCACCGGCGGGTTCGCCATCGGGGCCGGGGAAATCAACGGTCTCGAACTTCAGTTGCTGGTCGCCGATTTCGAGCAGGCCCGCTTCCATGGCCGCGGCCTGGGTTTCGCGCACGGTTTTGGCATGATCCTCCCACAACGCGGCTTGCGCGGCGGCGGCATCGGCCTTGGTCAACGGCACGGTGGCGAAGGGCGCGCCGTCGAGCGCGGCACGTTGGTCGCGGTCGAGCGCGAGCCAGGCACGCAGGTCGTCGAGCGCGCGCGCGGAAGCGTCGGCGGTCTCGGTGGCGGGCGGCTCCTCCAAAGTGAGGGTCAGGACTTGCTCGGCGTCGGCGCCAGTGCGGAAGTCGTGCGAGCGTTGTTGGTCCGCGGAGCCGAACGTCACGCGGTAAGCCCGGTCGCGCGTCAGGTCGAAGGGCAGGATGTTGTTCAAGTCGGCGGTCTCGTCGCGGCTAAGGCCTTCGCGGCGGAAGGAGGCGTCGGCCGGATCGGTCACGACGACCGGCACCGCGACGCGCGGACCGCCGGGACGGGCGAGCACGCGGACAAGCATCTTCGTTTTTTCCGCAACCGACGCGGCGGCCGGCGTCGCGCCGGTGTAGCGATCGGTCACATTGACGGACTGGACCCAGTCCAGCGTGCGGTCCCACACCAGCGGGAACGAGAGGCCGGTCTTTTTGAAGCTGCTGGCGTAGATGGCGTGGCGGGGAATGTCGGCGCGGGCCTTGGCGGCGTCGCCAGTGAACCAGCCGTGGTCGAGCCCTTTGTCATCGGGCTCGCAGGCGCCGGTGAAATGCCAGCCGCCGTCCCAGATTTCGACCCACGTGTGGTTGCCGCGCAGGTTGGTCCACATCGGCGTGCCGGCCACGCGCGCGGGCACGCCCACCGCGCGGCAGGCATCGACGAGCAGGATCGAAAGGCCGCTGCATGTGGCGAGCCCGCTTTCCAGGCTTTCAAGCGAGCTTTGATCGGGCCGCTTGCGCCGGGTGGAATACTTCACATTGACCAGCGGGAAAAACTCACGGTTCAGCTTTTGCGCGGCCTCGCCCGGCGTTTGGCAATCCTTGACCAAGGGAGCGGCCAGTTCGCGGACCCGGCGGCGGCCGCCGTCGCGTTTTTCGTTCAGGCTCGCGTAGGGCAGCACGTCGTTGAGGAAGACGTCTTCCGGAATGGTTTTGCCCCACGGCGCGGCCTCGCGGGCGGCGTAGGCCATGGACAGATGGTCGAGCAGGAACGCCGCGCTCAGCGAGCGGAGGTCCACCGAGGGCATGTTTTCGAGAAGAAAGCGCAGGCCCGGGCGATGCGGCTCCGGCGTTTCGGCCAGGGCTTTGCGCAATTCCGCGTGGTTGTCGCCCGCTTTGGTGAGCGATGCCTCGACGGCGTCGGACCACCAGCGTTCGGTGGAGGGGGCGGATGGGGATGGCGCCGCCGCTGTTGCCGGAGCGGCTTCGGGGCGGATGTTGGCGTTTTGGTCGATGACCCAGCGCGCGGGATTAAAGCCGGGCGGGCTCAACAACGCGGCGGCCTCGAAGCCCGCGGGTGTGAGAGTCAGCACCGGCGCGCTGACGCCTTCCTCCGGCGTCGGGGTGAAGGCCAGCTCTTCCAAACTCGCGGCCCAGCGTTGGTTCTTGGTGAAAAAATCTTTCTGCGCGTAAAATACCTCCTGTAAGGCGTCGCGCGCCGGTCGCGTCGGATCCGGGCGCACCAGCGGCTGGCGCGTGAATTGCACATAGCCCCAACGCTCGGGCCGGTGCATGTCGATGATGCCTTGCGGCGACCACACCCAATTGGATTCCGGCACGTCCGGCCGCTTCACGTATTTGCCGTCTTCGATGGTGACCTGCCAATCGACCCGCGAGAAATTCACCCGCCATTGATCGCCCTCCTGCGGCGGCGAGGGACGGCGCGCGAATTCCGCGAGCGCTTTCCACGGGATCGCCAGCTCCACATCCCAGCCCTGGTCCTCGTCGGACGGATCGTTGAGCGTGCCGCGCACGTGGACGGCGGTCTTCAGGCCGGGGATCTCCCACGAGTTGTCGGCCTTCCCGCCCGTGATGTAGGGCTTGGGCAGGAATAGATCCCACCCGGTGTTGAAGGCGTTCATCTCGAACTCGTAATACTCCTGCGAATCGCCGTTCGGGTCGATGAAGACCTCGAAATCCGGATCCTGGAAGATGACCGAATCGTGCTCCACCAAGGTGGCCCACACGTGCGGCGAGACCATTTCCGCCGCGATGTAAAAATACGTCTCGTCCCACAGCATCTTGGCGCGGGTGCGGAGCGGAGGCGGCGGTTTGGCATCGCCTTCGATGTCCACGAAATCCGCGGTCCACGGCACGGCGGCCCAGGCGGCGTCATCGATTTTGCCGTCGATGACCGGCGGTGAGGCGGCGAATCCGCAGAGATACCCGCGCGGCTCGATCTTGTGCATTTTCTCGCGCCAATCGCCGAGAAAATTCTTTTCGTCGCCCGCTGCCGCGAGCGCGCCGCATGACCCCATCAACAAGAGCAGCTTTTTCACGGCGCGCATCCTCGCCGCAAATGGGCTTCCAGCAATCGCGGCGTTTCCACGCCGCCCGAAATTCAGAGCGTGCCCAGCGTATCCAGCAGGCAGTTGAGCACGCCGGCCCACGTCAGGTAAGCCGTTTTCAGCCGGCGCCCGAGACCGTGGGCCGAGCGGGTCATGTCGTCGCTGAAGTTGAGCCAGTTCGAGGCATTGACGGCATTGACCGACAGCGTGATCGAGGGCGAGAGCATTTTCGCGGTGTGCCACCAGCGGGTGGGCACGAAGAGCAGTTCGCCCGGATGCAGGGTGAGCGTGCCGCCCCGCGCCTTGGCGGCCAGCGGGTAGCGGTTGAGGTCGGGATGCTCCACATCGCGCAGCGGCGAGGTATTGGGCACGGCCGGATCGGGATAAAGAAACGGCGTTTCGCTCGGCGGCCACAGCCAGTAGCGCTTCACGCCATGAATCTGCATCAGGAAAGCGTGTGTCGAGAGCCCATCCCAATGCAGCACGGGAAACGCGCCGCCCGCGCCGCCGATGTAAAGCTCCACCTCGGCGCCGCGGTTCAGGCTGGCGCGCAGGCCGCGATGCGCGAAGCGGCGGCGCGCCCAGTTCGGCCGCAGATAGCCGAGCGCGGGATCGATGTCGGCCATCAATTCCGGAAAATGCTCGCGCAGCGGCGCGTTGGTCCAGTAAGGCGCCGGGTGCTCCGCATTGGAGGCCTGCACTTGGGCGATGAACTCGCGCATCGGCAGCGTGGAGCCGTCGCGGAAGGTCACGATTTTTTCCGGAAAGCGCTCGGCGAAGAACTCGGGCGTCCAATGGCCGAGGGCTGGCCACCCGGCTAGGGCATCCTCGATGACCACCGGGCGGTTGAGTTTCAGATAATCGTGCCGGAATTCCGCGGCACTCAGGTTTCGACGGCGATCCACTGCCAGGTCAAGATTCCCGGCGTTTCGTTCGGGGGCGACGGAGGGCACTGCCGAACGAGGTGAAAAGAGCAGATTCATGGTAAAATCAGCACGACTGGGCTGTGATCGTGACGATTTACATGATTTTCATAAAAATCTACATTAATTTTCCGAAAAACAAGAAAAATTGCGGAAATGCGACTTGATTAGAATGAGAGATTCGTCCGCAGTGGCCGACACCAAAGAGCGCCTGGAAATCGGCCCACGCGTCGTCAAGCGGCTGGATTTCTTCCCCGGCCCGATAGCGTCGGCGCTCGCGGGTGCGGGTCACGAGAGCCAGGCGCCCGGCAAGCGGCCGGGAGGGCGCGTGATGGCGGGCTAGGCGGGCTGCGGCGGTGGCATCGACGCGGGCCAGGGAGGCGATGGTTTCCGGGCGCGACCATTGCGTTGCGACGTGAGCGTCCCAAGCGGCGTCCCATTGGCGGTGAAGGGCGGGCGAGTCCGCGGCGTAATCATCGAGCACCCACAACGTGCCGCCCGGACGGAGCCGGGTGACGAGCCAGCGGCGGAGGGCGGCTTTGGTCAGCCACGGGCGGCCGGCGGCGCGGAGGCGGCGCGCGAGCGGGCTATCCTCAGCGTTGGGCGCGTAGTGCTCGAATTGCGAGAGCACGATGGCGTCCTGGCTCGCGGGGGGCAGCCAGTGGGCGTAAAATGGCGAGGTGGGTTGCAGGGCTTCGACGCCGCTCACCAAAGTGAGGCCGGGCGTGTCGGGCGAGAGGGGGGAGCGCTCGGCCGGGACGATGGCGGTGGGCCGGTGGTGGGTGGCGAAGAAGCGTTGCGCTTCGGCGAGCATTGCGGGGGAGAGATCACCACCGAGGACATGCCAGTCGGCAGGCAACCACCCCTGCGCTGCCGCATGCCCGAGGAAGCCGCCCGGACCGACGCCGATTTCCGTGAGGCGGGGGAGGTGATGCGCCCTCCGGGACGGCGCGGCGAAGAGGTCGCGCGCGATGTGCTCATAGAACGGCGTTTTGTCCACGATGAATGGTTGCGTGGCCGCATACCAGCGGGCCTGGGAGATGGTGAGGGAGCTGGTCATGGGACGTGGCGGGGGCCTCCGGCCTGAATATTTTCACTGAAAATCAATGTATTACAAATGAATCCTCACAAAGAGCCTCACAAGATTTGCAGGATGCCGATCTGAAGGCACTGGGCAAGGCGTGGGGCGCATTGCCTCCGCATATCAAAGCCGCCATCCTCGCCTTGGCCGGGCTTGACGTGACCGGACAAGATTGATCGAAGTATGCTGGCTGCTGTTGTGTTTGGCGGCGAGACGTTTGGTGAAGCCCTCTTTTGAGCGCCTTGGAAATACTATTCATTTAAGCTCTAAATCCGGCTCCTTCTCCGGGATATTCATTCACTCGTTAAACTCTCAACGAAAATTAAATGCCTATGCTTGGAAGAAGGCACGGGAGGTTCTTTCGCTCCGTTTTTTCACACCGCATTGATACCCAATACTGCCAACGAGAGAGCCTTCTTTTTCGTCAATTATTCAGGTTAAGAGCGTTCCACGAGGCTTGGAATTTGTTGCCTTTGCTCATTAAAATCGCCATTCTCGCGCTGGTCCGAATGGGCCTGACCAGTCGCTGAATCCCCGTTTTAATTTGTCCTTTTGATTACACTTCCAGCATCGTCAACACCTGCCATCGGTGACGTCGTCCGTGTCCGATCCCGCGTCCATGTCGTGGAGTCCAGCGAATGGGCTCCCCACGGCACCACCGTCGATCTCGCCTGTCTCGAAGACGCGGCACAAGGCGAGCTTTCCTCCGTCCTATGGGAAGCGGAACTCGACACCCAAATCCTCACCCAACAAGCGTGGGAGTCCATCGGACAGAAATACGGCTCCCGCGACTTCGACTCCCGCGAATACTTCGCGTCTTTCTACAACACCCTCCGCTGGCAATGCGTCACCGCCACGGACCCGAATCTCTTCCAGTCACCCTTCCGCGCCGGGATCAAGCTCGACGCCTACCAGCTCGATCCGCTTCACAAAGCCCTCCGTCTGCCGCGAGTGAATCTCTTCATCGCGGACGATGTCGGCCTCGGCAAGACCATTGAAGCCGGCCTCATCGCCTCCGAACTTCTCCTGCGCAAGCGCGTCCAAAACGTCATCGTTTCCTGCCCGCCTTCCATGCTCCATCAGTGGAAAGCGGAACTCGATTCCCGCTTCGGTCTCGAATTCAAAATCCTCGACCGCGAATACATCGAAACCGTCCGCCAGCAGCAGGGCTTCG
>CAZQUC010000075.1:5710-13588 GCA_964596095.1 uncultured Enterobacteriaceae bacterium | reverse complement strand
CCGGCCGCCGATTACGTGTGGTGGGAAGGCGAAGCCGCCCAAGAGCATGGCTTCAACAACCGGGACTTTTCGCCCTCTCATTACGGCGACAAGGCGCAGGGCCTGAGCGGCGGGGATTGGCTCAATACCGGCGGGCGGCGCAATGAAACCGTGCGCGCGGTGTGGACGGTCGAAGTGCCGGCCGACGGACGCTGGTTTTTCCACGGCCGCATGTTCTGGAAACACGGCCCGTTCCGCTGGCGCTTTGACGACGGCGAGTGGCAGACCTGCGGCGGCGACCGCGGCTTGCTCGATAGCTACACGCTGGCCACGCACATCGGCGCCAATTGGGTCAGCCTCGGCCGCGTGGAGTTGAAGCAGGGCGCGCGGCGCTTTGAAATCGAACTGCTCCAGCAGGACGGCGCCGCGTGTTTCGACTGCTTCGTCCTCACCAAGGCCCCCTTCGAGCCCAAGGGCAAACTCAAACCCGGCGAGAAATACGGCCTGGCCGCCGAGGGCTGGTGGTCCTTCGAACCGGCGCCCGATGTCTTCTCCGCCGAAGCCCTGCTCGACCTGCGTTCGCTCAACGAACCGGTGGCGGGTGAAAAAGGATTTCTCCGGCAGCAAGGCGACGACTTCGTCGATGGCGCAGGCCAGCCCATCCGTTTCTGGGCGGTGAATTCGGGGCACGGCCTGCTGGAATTGGACGAGGCATCCATCGACTACTTCGCCGCGCGTTTCGCCAAGCTGGGGGTCAACATGGTGCGGATGCACGGCGCGCCCTTCTATCGTGACGGCAACGATCCGAAGGCCATCAAAGAGCATGAACTCACCAAGCTCCACTACGCCGTGCAGGCCTTCAAAAAGCAGGGCATCTACACGCATCTTTCGACCTTTTTCCCGCTGTGGATGAATATCAAAGCCAGCGACGGCATTCCGGGTTACGAGGACCGGCAAAAGCATCCGTTCGGCCTCCTTTTCTTCGAGCCTCGCATGCAGGAACTCTACAAAGCGTGGACCAAAACCCTGCTCACCACCCGCGATGCGCGCAGCGGCCGCTCCCTCGCCGAAGAACCCGCGGTCGGGATCTACGAGATCATCAACGAAGACTCGCTCTTCTTCTGGACCTTCTCCGAGCGGGACGTGGGGCCATCCCAATGGGCCGATCTGGAACGACGTTTCGCCACTTGGGCCGCCACCACCTATGGTTCGGTGGAGAAAGCCCAAGCCGCCTGGCAGGGCGAACGTCATGACCACGATGGCGACGGCCGCCTCGGGCTTTACAACCCTTGGGATCTCACCAGCGATGGCCGCCGCCAATCCAGCGCCGGCAAACGCGCCCGCGCTCTGGCTCAGGCCCGGTTTTACGCCGAAACCCAGCACGCGTTTTATGCCGAAATGACCCGCTGGCTGCGCGAGGAGTGCGGCTTCAAGGCTCCCGTCTCGGCGAGCAATTGGATCACCGCCGACAATGGCTCGCTCGGCGCGCTGGAACGCTGGACCTATACCGCCGCCGGCGTCATCGACCGCCACGGTTACTTCGGCGGCAAACACGAAGGCGAAGCCTCCGGCTACTCGGTGCGCGCTGGGCACACTTACGAAGACCGGTGCGCGCTGCTCGATCCCGCCGACCTGCCGATCAAATTCAACCAGATCGCCGGCCATCCGCACCTCATCACCGAGATTGCCTGGAACAAACCCAACCGCTTCATCGCCGACAACACCATGGTCCTCTCGTCCTACGCTGCGCTCCAGGGGATCGACGGGATTTTCGTGTTCGCGACCGACAGCGGACTGTGGGATTCCTCGGGCGACGGCAAATGGACCATCAACATGCCCGGCGAGGCCGGCCAATTCCCGGCCGCAGCCCTTTCCTACCGCCTCGGCCTGATTGCGCCCGGCGACACCGTCTTCCGCCAGACCCTGACCACCGAGCAACTGTGGACGCTGGAAAACACCGGCCTCTCCGAAGGCCGCAACAGCGACTTCCGCACCGCCGCTGGCGCGCAGACCGATGGCGGGGCGGGCGATCCGCTCGCTTTTTACGTCGGCCGCGTTGAGCGCAGCTTCGATCCCGCCGCCACGCCGGTGACCACCGACCTGAAACCCTTCATCGACCGCGCGGCTAAAACCCTGCGCAGCACCACCGGCCAACTGCATTGGAATTGGGACGCCGGCCTGCTGAAAGTCGATGCGCCCGCCAGCCAAGGCGTCACCGGTTACCTCTCCAAAGCCGGAACCGTCGCCTTGGGCGACGCGCACATCACGTCTTCGCTCGACTACGGCACGGTGTGGGTGGTGGCCCTCGATGGGCAACCGGTGCCGACCTCGAAGCGTCTCCTCGTGCAGGCTTTCAGCGAAGAACGCATGTATGGCTTCCGCACCGAAGGCAATCGCATCGCCGATATCGGCCAGGCACCGATCAACGTCCGCGACCTCGCCGGCACGGTCAGCCTGCCCGGCCACCTCACCGGCGCCGTGCTCGACGAACACGGGTATCCCCGTAATCCGGCCGCCGTTCGCCACGAAGACGGCCGCACCGTGCTCACCCTCCCGAGTGACAGTCTCTATACCGTGCTCACCCGGTGAGCCACCGCCATGACGTTGGCCAAGAAATTGTTTTGACGGCTGCCGCCGGTTTCGATAAAATTCGTCACACAATCTCACTTGCCATCCGATCATGAAAACACCTTGTCTCACCCTCGGGCTGCTTGCCGCTCTTTCCTCTCCTGCGGTTGCCGTCGTGCTCAGCGGCCCCGGCGGCGGGGGCGTGCCGGTCGGCAGTTCAGGACTCATCAGTGCGCTCGATTACAGTGACACCTTCATCGGATTCAATGACGGTGGAAGCAATGCGGCGCGGATTTACCAAGCCGCGGTGCAACCCGCCGCCGCTTATGCCGTGGAAAACACCTATGGCAATCCGGCCCAGAATTTCCAGTCGCAAGGCCAAGGAGTGGGGGTGGCTTCATTCAGCTTTGCGGCGGACGGGGCGGGAACGCCCGGTTTGGTCAACGGCTTGCCCGCGTATCCGGGCAGCAGTGGCGCCGGCAGCGATACGGGCTTCACCCAAACAGGTGGCGGTGTCGATTACGGCATCCTCTACGGCCTGCGCAGCCGCTATGTCGTGCAGTTCGATGCCGTGGCCTCCCGCGACCGGATGGACATCACCAGCGGGGGCCTCCCCGGCACGATTTTCCAACCCAGCAGCCTTTCCATCTTCATCCGCGGTGGCGGCTCCGGCTCGGTGAGCTTGTATAATGGCACGACCGACACCCCGGTGCCCGGCATCGATACCGGTCATCCCGACGACGGGCAATGGCACAATTACGCCGTGCTCTTCGACCAAATCGCCAAGACCGTGGAAATCTTCGTGGATGAAGATTCGAAAGGAATCATCGACCTGACGACGTTTGCCGGAGGACTTTATCAAGACTTCTCCAATGCGGCGATCGGGGTGGGCCTCGGCCTGCCGGGGGATCAAAACCGTTCCTGGACGGATAACTTTCAGGTCGGCGCCCCGATCCCGGAACCCTCGGCCCTGGGGCTGCTCGGCGTCGGCCTCGCCGGTGCCTTCCGCCGGCGGCGGTCGGAGGCTTGAACGTTCGGCGGTCTCAAGGCAAGACCTTCGGATCAAGCGCCGAAGGGACCGCCGGAGCGGAAATATTATTTCATCCTTCCTGTTTCCCGCCTTATCGGGCCGGCACTAGAAACGGTTTGCCCGTGAACGGGCAGATCACTTTTTCGCCCGCCGCCCGGCCGCTGACATCGACGACTTCGCCGGGCTGGCCGAAGGGAGAGGCCACTTTCGTAAAATCCGAGCCCACCCAGTTGGCGGTGGGCGGCCCGGACTCCGCGGCGGGCTTGGTGGCTCCGAAACGAGGGGCCGGCGGGCTAGCTTCTTCCGGCTTATCCGGTGCCGGCAGCGGGACCGGCTCAGGCGCGGGTGCCGGCACGTCGATCTCCTCCACCGCCGGATGGTCCATCGGCTCCGGCAGCGGCGGCACGGTGGGGGGCAATGACGGCGTGGACGATTCCGGGGAAAAGAATTCCGGCACCCGGAAAATTTTTCCGGTGTAAGGGCATTTCACTTCCACCCCCGGCGCCAAGCCGCTCACATCGACCTGCTGGGTTTTGGACGCAAAAGGGCTATACACCCGGCCTGGCACGCCCTCGACCCATTTTCCATAGGGTGGGCCGGCCGGCGCAGGCAGGAGCGACGAAGAAAGGTCGCGCGAGGCCACCTCGATCACCGCCGGGTTTGAAGTGGGATCGTCCGACCGGTGTGGATCGCGCGACGCCGGACCGGGGGACCGGCGGGAGGCCGCCGTTTCTCCTGCGGGCCGGCTGAGATCGTCCGACCAGAGTGGCGAATCGGCCGGAGGCGCCTGCCGGGCGGCCATCTCACTCGGCGCGGATGCCGGCACCACGAACGGCTCCAGCGTGTAAGGGCACAACACTTCGGCGCCGGGGGTGAACGCGGTCACGTTCACCAATTTTCTCGGACGCGTGTGCGGGCTATACACATACCCCTGCTGTCCCGAAAACGCTTCCGCCGTCGGCGGCGTCCGTCGCATGGTCCCCGGACCCGTGCCGCCCGGACTGGCCAAGAGACGCTCTCGCGCCGCTTGGGTGCGCGGCGGGACAAACAACGCTTTCAACACGCCATCCTCCCGCGCCCGTTGCCAGACCTGACGCGGTGGGGTCGCGCAGGAGACGAGGACGCCTCCCATCACCAGCACGGCAAGACTCAGGCGATGCAGCGAGGGATTTTTTGAGAATTCAGGCGTCTTCATTACTTTGTAAATGTGAAATATTAATGTATAGTATAAAAACTACATATTTTACATATATAATAGATTTCGTGCAAGTAATTTTTGAAAAAACGTGACTTCCGCGACTCATAATCGAGAAAATTCGAAATTTTCAATAGTTGCCAAATCCTCGGATTGATGCGACAATGGACGTTGAACTTATGCTGGCGCGTTTCTTCTTGAACATAGCGAGACCTGTCTATCAGCGACCTTCCTGGGGTCGTAGGCAATCGGAGGGCCGGAAGGTGGTCCTTCTGAGGGCGGCATTCATCCTCGTCACTTACCTGGGGCTTGGCGGGATCACCGGTCCCGTCGCCGGACAGGAACCTCCCGCGGCGGCGGAACCCGTGGCCGAGGAAGAAGTCATCGTGCTCTCCCCGGTGGAGACCAAACTGGCCGCCGCCGTCGAAGCTGGTGATGCCGCCGCCTTGCAGGCCGCGCTGGTGGCAGGCGCGTGGGTGGATACCCCACTCGCCAATGGCGACCGGGCGTTGCAGCATTTCGTCCGCGAAGGACGGCCCGAGCTGGCGGAGATCTGTTTGGCGTGGTGCGCGAACACCGCTTCCCTCGGCGGCGACGGCTTGAACGCCCTTTCCATCGCCACCTTGTTGCAGGATGAGGTGATGGTGAGCCTCCTGCTCGCCAACGGAGCCGATCCCAACGCCCCCAATACCACCCCGCTCCCCGAACTGGCGAGGGAAACCTTCCAGCAGCAGAAGTGGTTTCTCAACCAGATGAAATACGATCCCGGCCTCACGCCGCTCATCTTGGCCGTGGTGCTGGGCGACGAATCCTCGGTCCGGGCCATGATCGCCCACGGCGGCAAAATCTGGCAACGCAGCAAACGCTACGGCATGGATGCGGTGACCTTTTCCTGCCGCGCCAGCCATCCGCGGGTGACGCAAATCCTGCTCAGCCGCGACCCCGACGCCGAGGAGGGCCACCGCATCGTGATTTCTCTGGGCGAACAGCGCGCCACCGTTTTCAAAGGCGATCAAGTCGTCGCCACCAGCCGTGTGTCCACCGGCCGCAAGACCCACCGCACGCCCACCGGCGAATTCGTCATCACCAGCAAGCACAAGAGCTGGATCTCCACGATCTACAAAGTTCCCATGCCCTACCTGCTGAGGCTCAACGCCTCGGACATCGGCCTGCATCAGGGCGCCCTGCCCGGCTACCCCGCCTCCCACGGCTGCATCCGTCTGCCCTCCGGCAAAGCCGCGCAGTTCTTCAAAATCGCCCGTGTGGGCGACCGCGTGCAGATCCGGAATTGAGTTCGGCGGGCCAGGACGAAGCGGAGCAGACGACCAGGGAATGGACAAGCGCATTGATTTTGGCTCATCGGGGGCTTTGATGGATGCTGAAGAGCACGCATGGCCGCTTTCGCCACCACCCGATGGTCGCTTGTCGCTCAGGCTGGCTGGCTGGGCGAGACGGAAGTGTGACGGATTTCCAATCTCAGCCCGTTTTCGTTATAACGGAACTTTTTGTTGAAGACGGGCGCATTGATCCCAACACCCAAAAAAGGCGGTATGGAGGAGATGGGGAGGAGGGATGATCGTTTTTTATTCGTTCCTATCTTATTGAATCACAATGAGATAAGGAAATGAGCAGGCGTTTTTTTCTTTTTCCATTGACAGAAAGTGAAAAATTTCAGGGAATGGAGCGGGCAATGATGCCCGGAAACCCACCGCGGACAATGGACAACCATACCATCAAAGAAGTGTTGATTTCAATTTCTCAATTGGCGATTTTAACCACCAAGGGTAATATTGCCACAACTCGATTGATTGTTGAAAAATTGCCCACTCTTTCTCAAGAAGAGAGGAAATCACTTCTGGAAAGTCTGATGGAGGACAAGAATCGGGTCAAACTTTTGCAGGAGAGCATCGAGAGCCTGCGGTAAAGCAAAAGAGCCCGTTGGGAACCAGAGAGCCACGGATTTCAGGGTGATCTGGAACCGGCGCCGGCAAAGGCGCTCCCCCCGCAAGGAGGAGCGGCCTTCGTGCGTCGGTCGAAGAATACCCGCGCTTGCCGTGGTTTTGGTGGCGGTTTTTCCCGCTTACTTCTTCCGCGATTTCGCGTCGCCCTTTTTGCCCTTCGCCTTGAGTTCGAGGTAAAGGTTGTGGGCCTTGATGGGGGTGAGGCCGCCGTGGACCAACTGCTGCACGGCTTGGACCATGGCGACGGGATCCTCGGCCTGGAAGATGTTGCGGCCCATATCCACACCGGACGCGCCTTGTTGCAGCGCGTTGTAGGACATTTTGAGCGCGTCGAGTTCCGGCAGTTTCTTGCCACCGGCGATGACGATGGGCACGGGGCAGCAGGAGGTGATGGTGTCGAAATCCTTGTCGGTGTAGTAGCACTTCACCAGGTGCGCGCCGAGTTCGGCGATGATGCGGGTGGCGAGGCGGAAGTATTGCGCGTTGCGGGCCATGGCGCGGCCGACGGCGACGACGCCCATCACGGCGATGCCGTAACGGTTGGCCTGATCGACGAGATCGGTCAGGTTTTTGAGCGTCTGGCGCTCGTGCTGGCTGCCGATGAAGACCTGCACGGCGAGCACATTGGCATTGAGGCGCACGGCCTCCTCGATGCTGCACGCAAGGCTTTCGTTGGAGAGCGGCTCGTAGCCGGGGCGGCGCAGCTTGATGGTGTCGTCGCCGTCCTCGCCTTCCCATTCATCGAAGGGAGTGACCATGCTGGTGCCGCCGGAGGCGCGCAGGGCGATGGCTTTCTGCGTGGTGGCGGGCACCACCGTGCGCTGGATGCCACGGGTGAGCATGAGGCAATCGACATACGGTTCGAGCGGGAGAATCGTCTGATCGACGCGCTCCAGCCCGGTGGTAGGGCCTTGGAAATAGCCGTGATCGAAGGCCAGCATGAGCGTGCGGCCATCCTTGGGATTGAAGACGCGGCTGAGGCGGTTTTTCAGCCCCCAATCGTATTGGTGCGAGCCTTTGAGGTAAAAGCCGGGCGCGGCCTGGGGCACGCTGGTGAAAAATTCCTTGGTCTTTTCTGTGGGTTTGCCGTCGAGATCAGCCATGTCGGTGGTGCGGTGCGGGTTGAAGAATGGTGGGTGAAACCG
>CAZQUC010000075.1:0-5610 GCA_964596095.1 uncultured Enterobacteriaceae bacterium | reverse complement strand
CGAGATCAGCCATGTCGGTGGTGCGGTGCGGGTTGAAGAATGGTGGGTGAAACCGGGAGGATGCGAAATAGGAGGAGAGTGTGTCTAGCGCGCTCTTGGCAGCAAGCAACCGGGAAGGGGGGTGGGAGTTTTCAGTCTTCAGTTTTCAGACCATCGGGTCTATCAAGTCCATTTCGTCCCACCTCAGTCGCGCTCGGCTTCCACGCGGTAGAACAGCGCCGGCTCCGTCGCCGGTGGGGTGTCGAGGTAGGCCGCGGTGGCTTCCGTGGCGGTGACGGTCTGGAGGCGGGTCCATTCGAGCAAATCGGACGAGCGCTCCACGTGGTAACGGCGTCCCGCCACCGCCGGCCAGGACAGGGAAACCTTGCCGTCGGACAACGTGGCCACGGTGGTTTGCGGGAAGGAGCCGGCTTGCTGCGGGTCGGTGCCGAACAGGGCCTCCACATCATCGGGCACGCCGTCGTGATCGCTGTCCACCACGACCGGCGGGTCGTCGCCGGTCCCGGGCGTGCCGCCATTCACCGCGCTGGCGCGCCAGTTCTGCGGATCGCTGTAATCGCCATGCACGTCGATGACCTCCAGCGACGGCCCGTCGCCATCGGCGGCCTCCGGCCACGGCGCTTGATCGTCGTAAGTGAAGTCGTGAATGAGATTGCCCGCGCCGTCGCGCAGCACGATCCGCTCGCCCGCGTTGTCGAGCGCGCCGCTGGTCCACGCGCCGGCCACGCGCGGTCCCGCGCCGTAGAGCGCTTGGAAGGCGGTCACGTCGTTGGTGAGGACGATCCGCTCTCCCGCCCCGAGCGTGAGCGACGGGAAGGCATAGGCGCTGAAGGGCCGGCCTTCCTCGAAATTCACGTCGGCGAGGTCGATGGGCTGGTTGCCGGTGTTTTGCAGTTCGATGAATTCCACGTTGCCGGTGGCCGGATGATACATGATCTCGGTGAGCTTCAGGCTGGAGAGCACCGCGTTGAAGGATTGCGGATCGGAGAGCAGCAGGTAGTCGAAGCTCATGCGCACGCTTTGGGCCACGCTCGTGGCGACGAAGAGGCCGCCTTGGCTCGCGGTGCTGCCTGCGGGCAGGGTGAAACTCTGCACCTCCACCCACACGCCCGGCTCGGCTTCGCGCGCGAAGACCAACTGATTGCCGACCCGGCGGACCCGCAGCGCGGTGAACGCCACCTCCGGTGTTTCGACCGCAGTCGCAGGGACGATTTCGATGCCGGTCAGCACGGCGTTCGGGTTCTCTCCGCCGGTGCGGGTGACGTGGAGATCCAGTTGGCCATTGGTGATGGCCAACTGCTCGAAGGTGAGCGTCTTTTGCGAACTCAGCCCGCTGGCGATGGACCACGATTGCGCCGCGCCATTGGCCGTCACGTTCTGCTCGACCGCCCCGCCTCCGGTGGCGGCGAAGAGCCGCACCGTGTAGGTGCCGTTGGCGAGCGGGATGGCGTAGGAGAAGCCGGTCGGGCTCACCCGCGCGTCGTCATTGATGAGGCCGTTGGTGGTGCTGGTGAAGTGCTGGAGGACGGTGGTTCCACCGGTAAAATATTTGTCGGCCTCCCATTGGGCGTTCTGCGTCAGCTCCTGCACGTCGCCGCCGCCGCAGTTGAGGCGGAGCGTCCCCACCGGCCCGAGAAACGGCCCGCCGTTGACCGACCGCCGCACGTTGAGCACATGGCCGCCGTCCACGCCGAAGGCATACCGCACTGGCATGCCGTTCTCCACCGTCTCGACAGACAGGCCGGACTGGAACGAGCCGGAAACGCGGGTGTCGAAAGCGGGGCTGGTTTGCAAGGTCCAGTCGGTGGCCGCGGGCAGCGCGCGGAGCACGGACGGATGCGCGCCGCCATCCAGTGGCAGCGCGGCGTCGTCCGTCACCTGCACCTGCAAGCGGCCCGGCGCGTCCTGGAGGGAATACCACGCGACGGGCGAGAAGTTGTCCCGGTTCTTGACATTCGCCGCGGTCAGGAAATCGGCCAGCACCGGCGTGTCGAACGACGTGCTTTCGGCGCTGTTGTAGGCGACCACCTCGCGCTGCATCGTCGTGATCTGCCCCGCCGCGTCGGTCACGGTGAGGCCGATGGTGTAAACACCGGGGGTCACGAATTGCAACGTGCGCGCGGCCGCGCCGGGCTGGCCGATCGTCACGCCGGCGGCGGGCAGCACGGACCACGAGAACGTCAGCCCCGCCGCGCCTTCGGGGTCGTAACTGCCGGAGGCATCCAGCGTGAGCACTTCGCCCAAGGCCGCCCGGTAAGTCGGCGACGACGAGGCGAGGCGGGCCACCGGCGGGGCGTTGCCGGTCTTGGTGATGGCGTGGGTGATCGGCTCGCCGAGCGGCGCGCCGTCGGTGTCGAGCATCCGCAGCGTCAGCGAATTGACGCCCTCCTTCAACTGCACGCCGGTTAGCTTGAAGGTCTTGCCATCCATCCACTCCAGCGTGGCCTCCGGCTGCCCGTCCAGCACCACCGTGGCGGCCAGCGCGGGCGCGGTGCCGGTCAGCTCGATCACGGACTCCGCCGTGGTGTCGGGCGGCGAGGTCAACGCGAAGGGCGCGGTGAAGGCGCTGGCTCCGCCGCCGGCGCTGGAATTGATGTGGGTGCGCGCGGGAGTGAAGCGCGTGCGGCACCAGTTGGTGTAAAACGTCTTCGTCCAGGTGGATTGCGGGAACGACGCCTTTTCCGCATCCAGCCAGGCGTCGAGCCGCGGCGAGAGCGTGGCCGCCGCGCTGCTGCTGTTGCTGTATTTCTCGAGCAGCACGTTCAGCTTGTGGATGAACCGGCGCCGGACGTAGCCTTTGTTGAAGACGTTGGGAATGTTCCGCCCCGTGCCGATGAAAACTTCGCTCGTGCTTTGAAACGCCAGATCGCTGTCCCAATGCAGGAAGCGGAACCCGCCGCCCGAGGGCGGGCGGTAGATGAAGCAATTCTTCCCGCGGTTCATCAGGAAGCTGTCCCAGTCCCCCACGTAACCGCGCACGGCCTGATAGGCGGTGACGGCGTCGATATCCAGCAGGCGCTCCAACTGGAGCTGGTTGAACTGATTGAGATCGATCATCTTGATCAGCGAGGTCAGCGAGGCGAAATCGTAATGCCCCTCGCGCGTGCGACAGGCGTATTCGTTGTGCCAGCGCGTGGGGGCGTCGGAGTTTTTCGTGTTCTGGTTGTAGTCCCAATCCGCATCCTGATTGAGCCGGGACTGGTCGTTGAAATCGGGGATCCACCAGCCGTCCTCCACCGCGAACAATTCGCCGTCGGCGCCCTCCGTATAGGCGCGGTCGAGCAGATCGTTGTTGTCCGGCTCCACGTCCTCGCGGTAGGCGATGTTGGAGTTGTTGATGATATGGCGGACGAATTCCCCGGTGTTGTAAGGCTCGCCCATCAGATAGAGCCAATACCGCACCAGGCGGTTGTGGAGCGCGTTGGAGGCGGGCGCTTCGTTGTCCCAGCCGCGTTTGCCCTGGCCGCGGAAAATCCGGTCCTCCGGCAGCGTCCACGCCCCCCGCGACAACCCGCCGTCGTAATTATTGTCGTCCGGACGCGTCCACGGGCTGCCGCTCTTGCGAAAGCCCGCGCCGTAATAAATTTCCGACTCATTGTGGATGAAGACGGCCGGAAAGTAATGCCCCTGGAGCTTGGGAAACTTGTGGTTGAACTTCGCGGACGCGCCGCCCGTGCGGCCGTCCACGCTGCTGCGCAGGGCGTCGCGCCAGTAGGCGGAGATGATGAGCCGCTGGGTGCGCAGGCCTTCGGCGGGCACGGTCTTGGAATCCACCACGAACATCGCCGGTTCGTCGGCGCCGCGTTTGGGCTGCACCGCCGTGACGCCGCCGGTGGCGACGGCTTCCACATAAAATTGGGCGATGTTGCCGTTGGTGGGGTAAGTGATGGTCGCGGACCAGATCCCGTCGCCGGCCACCGCGTCGCCATTCGTGCCGGCGTCGTTCATCGCCACCGTGCTCCATTCCGCGTCGTTGGTGATGTTATCCAGCCGGTGCTTGAGCGAGACCGAGGCCGGCGGGGTGGGGGAGGTGACTTTCGCGGTCACCGTCACCGCCTGGCCGGGCTTGGGCACCGCAGGCGCGTGGGTCAGCCCGTCCACCTGCGGCAGCGGCGCCGCCTGGGCGCGTGAATTGGGCGCGCCCGGCGTGCCCAGGGCGTTCGGCACCGGAATGGCGAAGTCCTGCCCTACGCTTTGGTCGAAGGTTTGCAGGACGAAACGATTGCGCCCCCACAGCCAGCGCGCGTCGAAGGACACCGTGATGAAGTCGTTCGGATTCAGCGGCGAAAGATCGCACTCGACGAGGTTCCGCTTGTTCTCGCCATGCCCTTCGGCAATGACGTGAAACCCGCCCTCCGCGTCGAAATAACTTTCCCAATGCGTGCCGCGCGCGAGCCAGCCGCCGTTGCTGGCGGGATTGCCGTTGGGGTTGTTGGGGGTGAGCCGGTCCACGTTTTGCAGCAGATTGTCCCCCTCGCCGTTTTTTTGGACCTTGAGGTTGCGGAGAATGATTTCGCCCGCGCCGGTCAGCCAGCCGTTCAGCTCCCGCATGTCGGTCGTCGTGCCGATCGACCGCCAGTTCCGCCATTGCCCGGTGAAGGAAAACGACTGGAAGGTCGATTTGGCCGCCTCGTCGCTGTCCCGCCACGCGGAGGGCAGCGCGTTGTCCATGTCGGGATGGATCAATTCCAGACTTGATCCCCGGCCCCCCGCCCGCTCCGGCCAATCGCCCTCCGGCATATAGTAAACCTCGTCCGCCAGGTTGCCCGTCGTGTCTTCCAAACGGAGACGACCGCCGCCGTTGGCGAGCTTGCCCGACCAGTCGCCCATCGAGGTGATGCCATAGGTGGCATTGATCCACGCCGCGTTGGCGGCCACCACCAGATACCCGCCCGCAGGCAGCGCCGCCCCGGCGGGAAAAGTGAAGTCCACCTCCCCGCGGATCCGCCATCCGGCCAGGGAAACAGCCTCCGCCGTGCGATTGAAAAGCTCGATGAACTCGCCGTCGCGATGCTTCGAGGGCGGATCATACATGATCTCGTTGATGACCACGCGCGTCTCTCGATCCGGCGCATTGGCCGCGTCGCGCGTCGCCGTGGCGGTCGCATACCATTCCCGCCCGTCTTCCGGCCAGGCCTGCAATGAAGCCCGGCCCGCCGGGTTCCGCAATTCCACCGCGTGGATGATGTGATTGGCCGCGTCATGCAGATAGAGCGCGTCCGCGCCGGCGGCGAAGGCGGTGGCCCAACTCGCGTAGCCGCCCGCCGCCACCGAGCCGGTCAGCGGCGTCTTGTCGGCGAGGTCCGGGCGCGAGGACACGAACAACCCCTCCGCCGTCCGCGCCGCCGTGCCGAGGTTTTTCACCTCCACGAAATCCACCTCGCCCTGCGCGCCGAAATGCACCTCATTCAGGACCAGCACGCCCGCCGCCTCGCCCGCCGCGCTTTCCGCCAGGCCCGGCGAGCCGCCGTTGAGCCCGCTGGCACGCCAGTTGCGGTCATCGTCGATCTTCCGGTTTTCGTTGATCAACACCAGCGAATGCCCCGTGCCATCCGCCGCCACCGGCCAGCGGCGGTCCGGTTTGTAAGCCACCGTGCAGAGCGTGGCGCC
>CAZQUC010000074.1:0-13614 GCA_964596095.1 uncultured Enterobacteriaceae bacterium | reverse complement strand
ATCGGCGGCATTCTGGCGCTCGCGCAACTCGGCGCGGTCTCGCCGACCTTCGGCCTGAACCGCGAATTCGCCGCCATCTCCGCCGCCGTGCTGGGCGGCACCAGTCTCTTCGGCGGCCGCGGCTCCGTCCTGCCCGGCAGCCTCCTGGGCGCGGCGCTCATCCAATGCGTGGAGAACGGCTTGGTGGCCTGGAACGCCGATCCCTATCTCTATCCCGTCGTCACCGCCGCGGTGATTTTTCTGGCCGTGCTGCTCGACACCGCGCGGCAACGGCTGACCGCCGCGACGGGATGTGTTTAGCACCGGAACCCCGGCTCGCCGGGCAGAAGGCTTGTGGCATTGTGCCTCCGGCCAATGTTCCGTGAAGGGAGCCTCTGGCTCCCCGACCGAGCCAGAGGCTCGGGTCACAGATCATTGGCCGGAGGCACAATGCCACAGGCTTCCAGCCTGCGCTCCGAGGCGGCCATTCCGGCCGCTCCCCGTTTTCCCGCCGTTTCGGGATGGCGGGGGATGAATATGGTGTCACCCTCCCGCCGGCTCCCGCTCCGCGCCTGGGCTGTCTCCAGCGCGGTCGTTCCGCACGGCAACTCCTCAGCAACAGCGTTTCAGATCCCTTGACGACTCCCGACACCTCTTTGCCCAACGGGGCCGCCGCGGATCCGCCGCTGAAGGATCTCCTCGCCCTTCACGCCGCGGTGGAAAGCCGGTGTCTCTGGCAGGCGGCGGACCGGTTGTTGACCCGGCTGTTTCCCGACCGGCATTCGCTGTGCGCGTGTTTCCGTTTTCTTGATTGGCATCCCACGGTGCTGTTTCACACCCGCTTCGCGGAGTTTCCCCCATCCTGGTGGGCGGGTTGGGCGCGGGAGAACGCGCTCATGGGCGATCCGTTGCGCGGGAACTGCCACTTCCGCTGCCTGCGTGTGACCGATGTCATGACGGAGGAAGCCATCGACAACTCGCCCTTTTACAAGACCTATCTCGAACCCGAGGGAACGTTTTACGGGTTGGGGCTTTTTTTCCGCCGCCGGGGAAAGATCATCGGCGTGTTCAGCCTGCACCGCCGCCGCGAGCAGGGCGATTTCACCGAGGCGGCCCTGCGCCTGGCGAAACGCTGGTGGCCGCATTTCAACACCGCCATCCAGCGCGTCTCCCGCCTGGAGACCGCCCGCCAGTCGTCCGAGGCGCTCTTCCAGCACTACCGCAAACTTCCCGTCGCCACCGCGATTCTTTCGTGGTCCGGGGAGTTTGTGTTCATCAACGATCTCGCCGAGCGGCTGCTCGAAAAGTGGCCGTCGTCCGGAACCCATCCGTTGCCGCCTCCGCTGCTCAAGGCGCTGGCGGCGTTGAAGCAGAAATGCGGCGCGGCGCTCAAAACCAGTCATGTTCTTCCTCCCGACCTCATGGCGGAGATCAATCACCCCGGGCTGCCTGCGCGGGCCACGCTGCGTCCGCTGCTCGGTTCGCGCGACGATGTGGGCCTGCCCTGCTTTCTTCTCCAGTTGGAAACCGGACCTCCCGGCCTCCCGGCCCCGCCCCCGGCCGCGCTCGAAACCCTGTGCAAGCTCACTCCCGCCGAACGCCAGCTCGCCGGCCTGCTCTATCAAGGGCTCTCCAACAAGGAGATCGCCTCCGCCCTCGGTAAAAGCCCCGGCACGGTGAAGGTCCAGCTTCAGTCCGCTTTCCGCAAACTCGGCGTCCGCGGCCGCACCGAGATGGTCCGCCGGCTCGCCGAGCCGCCGGGCTGAAGCCTGTTTTCACGACCGGCTGAAATATATGCCGTTTGGGCAATAGATGGGACGAGGGGAGCGGGGCATAATCAGAGATTGTTTCAACCTCGGCTCGTCCTTATGAAAACCGGCTCACGACTTTTCTTTTCCACAGGGATCCTGATCGCGGCGCTCTCGTCCGCCTCGGCCCAAAAATGGACCCTCCGCACCGCCGACACCACCGAGAACCTGGCCGCGGTGGTCTGGAACGGCCGCGAATTCATCGCCACCGGTGGCCAGGGGGTGCTGCTGGTCAGCGCCAACGGCGGCAACACCTGGCGGGACCGTGGCACCATGCCGACCGCGGGCGCCGCCCACAGCCTGATCTGGGTGGAAGATCGCGTGATCGCCAGCAACGCCGGTGGCAAACTGTTTCACTCCACCGATCTTGCCTCATGGACCGAGGCCACCGTCCAATTTCCTTCGCCGATTCTGGACCTGGCCTGGGACGGCCGCCGCGTGGTCGCCTCCAGTTCCCTCACCGGCCTGGCCGGCCACGGGCCCGCCACCGGCACCCATCTGTTCAGCATGGCCTTCGGCGCCATCACCACCACACTGCGTTCGGTGGCCAGCAATGGAGAATTTTTCGTCGGCGTCGGAGAGGGCGGCGCCATCTTGACCAGCGTCGCCGGGGAGCCCCGGAGTGCCTGGGTTGCCCGCCCCTCGCCGACCACCAAGACCCTGCACAAAGTGCGCTGGAGCGGCGAGCGCTTTCTGGCCGTGGGCGACGACGGTGCCTTTGTCCACAGCAGCGACGGCGTCACCTGGGCCGGAGCCACCATCGGCGGCGGCACCGTGGCCTTGAAGAGTGTGGCGGAAAAACCCGCGCCGGCGGGCTCCCTCGTGGTGGTCGGAGCCGGGGGGGCGGTCTTCACCGCCCCCACCGTGGGCGACCCCTTCACGCGGGTGCCGCCCGCCGACATTCCGACCACATCGACACTCAACGACGTCATCTGGAACGGGCTGCAATTCGTCGCCGTGGGAGACGGCGGGACCGTCATCACCGACGGCCGCCTTGCCGGCCATCCGCTCATCACGCGGCATCCGGAGCCCGGCGAAGCCGTGATCGCCGCCGGCACCGCCCTGACGCTGAAGGCCCAAGCCCGCGGCGGCACCAGCGTGCTCTGGCAGAGCGCGCCCGACGCCGCCGGCGCCTGGACGGCTCTGCCCGCGGCCGTTCCCGGCTCCAACACCGATACCGTCACCGTCACCCCCGAGGCCACGCGTTACTACCGCTTCGTGGCCGTCGATGGCGATGTCATGGTCTTCTCCCGCCCCGTCCGGGTCACCGTGGAACCGCCCGGCAATGGCTGGGTCCGCCGCGTTCCGCCCGCGGCGCTGGATGGGGTGGGATTGGCCACGGCACTGGGCAGCGACGGACGCCACACCTACGTCGCCGGTCCGGATGGCCGCGTGTTTTACAGCATCGACGGCCGGAACTGGCTGGAGGTCCTCACCAGCACCGGCACGCCGATCCAGGATTTCGCCGCCGGGCCGGACTCCCTCGTGGCGGTCACCCTCCAGCCCCTCTTCGGCGGCGGCATTTTTCCCAACGGCGCCGCCCTCTACTCCACCGATCCGCGCTGGTGGCCGATGTCCGCCGGCGCGTCCAATGTCGCCAGGAGAAAGGTCTCGTGGGGGCCCGGCGGCTTCGTCAGCGCCAACTCCCCCCTGGCCGGACCGGACGGCGTGAATGTTTCCGCGGATGGCAGCCTGTGGGGGCCGCTCATCGCCTTTCCCGGCGCTCCGGCCGACGACTTGATCATCCGGGACATCTGCTGGGACGGGGATGATTTCCGCATCACTTCGACGCTCGGGAGCCATTACAAGTTCCGCCCTGGCATCGCCCCCACCCGGGAGCCGCTCGCTCATCCCGCCACCCCGCAGGCCGATCCGCTCATCCGCAAAATGGTCCGCTGGCGGGACCGCGAGATTTTCATCGAACAGAATGACCGGAGCCTTTATTCCACCGCAGACGGCTTGACTCTCACCCGGCTCACCACGCCCGACAGCAGCTATTTCATGCGCGGCCTCGCCGCCAATCGGGAGCGCATTGTGGTCGTCGGCAACCGCACTCCCGCCGGGGGCGGCGGCGCCGTGTTGTTGACCAGTGTCGATGGCGTCAATTTCACCGATGAAACGCCCCCCGGAGCCGGGACGGCTCTTCTTGATGTCCACTGGAACGGCGCCCAATTCATCGTCACGGATGGCGGCGGCGGCTTCTGGACGCTCGGCCCGGCCGGCACCGGCCCCTGCCTCCTGTCCGTGCCGAACCGTGTCGCCGCCTGGCCCGGCACGCCCGTCACCCTCGAAGTCATCGCCCGCGGCGAAAACCTCCGCTACCAGTGGTATGAAAACAGCAACTACAGCACCGCCGGGGCGCCGGTTTTCATCGGCGGTCCGGTCTTCGAGGCCGGCGTCATCACCACTCCCACCACTTATTGGGTGCGCGTCATCGGCGACCGCGGCGTGAACGACTCGCCCCTCATCCGCGTGACCCCCGGCGTCACCGGCCGGGATTTTGAAACCCACCAAACCGATGGTCCCGACATCCGGGCCTTCCTTTTTGACGGCCTCAATGCCTACAGTGCGGCCTCCGATGGGGTCATCCGCCGGGCGCCCAGTCCCTATACCAACTGGTCCGTCGTCCACACCCAGGCCGGCGCGAGTTTCAACGCCGCGGCCTTCGGTGCCGGCGGCCCTCTCACCGGCTCCCACAGTGTCTTCGTCGGCAATGGTGGCGTCATTGTCCATTATGACGGCTTTACCTGGAATGCCCGCACCAGCGGCACCAGCACCAACCTCAACGCCGTCATCTGGACCGGGCGGCACTTTTTCATCGCCGGCGACGGCGGGACCATTCTTCGCAGCGCGGACGGCATCACCTGGACTTCGGTCACTCCCACCGGCCGAGCCGGCTTCGTCCCGCCGGCCGAGAATCTCAACGGGGCCGCCTTTGACGGCAATTTTCTGGTCTTCATCGGCGATGAGGGGCTGATTCTCCGGTCCCAGGCTCCGGCTCTGGACAATTCGACCCTCCGCGTCAGTGGCACCACGCAGCCCCTCAAGTCCATCGTCTGGGATCGCGGGAAATTTCTCGCCGTCGGCCACCGCGGCACCGTGCTCCAGGCCGACCAGGGCGGTGGCGTCTGGACCGCCCGTCCGCTTCCTCCGCCGCCTCAGGGAAATCAACCCGACCTCTTCGCCGTCGCCGTCGATTGGACCAGCGGCGGCTATCTCGCCTTGGGTGAAAATGCCTTTCTCTACCACAGCGCCGATGGCGTGACGTGGGAACGCCGCCGCGTCCCCACCGGGGGCGGGTTGCGCACGCTCACCTGGAACGGCGGCCACTGGCTCGCCGCGGGCACCGACGGCACCTACCGCACCAGCGGCCGGGCAGTCCGGACACCGCTGGGCATTTCCATCCTCCAACACCCGCAGAACGCCACCATCCCGTCCGGCTCCACCGCCTCCCTCTCCTACGCCGCCCGCGGCCCGGGCATTTGGGCGACCTGGACCGGCCGTGAAGCCGGGGCCGGCACTTTCGGCGCGATCGCCGCTTCGAACGACGTGCGGTTCACCACCCCCGCCCTCACCGCTGACCACGAATACCGCGTCACGCTCGAAAGCCCTTGGAGCGACCGGATCGATACCAATATCGCCCAAATCACGGTCACCGTTTCCATCACCGGCTTCCCGAAATGGCTCGCGGACCGCGGCTACACCAATCCCGATCCCAACGACGACCCGGGGAACTTCGGCCTGCCCAATCTGCTCCGCTACGCTCTCAACCTGCCCGACACCCGCCCCGAAGCGCTCGCGGCGCTCGGCAGTCCGACGATCGTCAACGACAACGGCGCTTTCCTCCAGCTCCTCTACACCAAACTGGCCGGCCTCACCGACGCCACGGTCGAAGTGCGCTTTTCCCGCGACCTGGTGGAGTGGAAACCTCTCTCCGAACTCGGCGGCACCGACACCCAGACCGGCTCCGACGGTCCCACTACGGAACGCCGTCGCGCCCGCCTTCCCACCGCCGGCGAGCCACAACTTTATCTCCGCATCACCGCGACATTACCATAACGCGGGCTTCCGACAGGTCCGGGTGGGGAACGCGCTTTTGGACTGCGGCTTGCCCCCGCAGTCCAAAAAGTGTTCCGGCGGATGGCTGTCAACGCGAGAGGGCATGAGCGTCCGTCGTTGGCCTGACGCCCGACCGCCGCGATCCTGCGGCGCATTCTTGGGGTTGCCCGGTTTTGTGGAAGCGTGAACGTGCCACCCCCGACATGCCAACCCCACCGTCATCATCCCTTTTGGAACTGCCGCGCCGGTTTGAGTTCGAGCGGCATGACATCGCGTCGCAGCTTGACGCCACAGGCCGCTACGCGCTGCCTTTCCAGCGCGAATTCCCGCTCTCCGTGCGGCTCTTCCATTATCAAGCCGGCGCGTTCACGCAGAGCGCGACCTGGCACGAGCAACTGGAGATCTTCTGCGCGGTGGAAGGCGAGATCGAGGTCGGGACCGGCGTGACGACGGTGGCGCTGCGGGCCGGGGACATGCTGATCGTCGATCACCAGCGGCTGCACTGGGTGCTGGACCGGCCGGGGCTGAAGGCGCGCGTGGTGGTGATCAGCTTCCTGCCGGAGCTGGTGTGCAGCCTCGGCTCGCTGTCGCATGATTTCGAGTTCCTGCTCCCGTTTTACAATCATCTGGAACAAAAGCCCCACGTCCTGCGGGCGGACGAGCCGGCCGCGCCGCCCATCCATCAGGTCTTGCGGGAGCTGGTCGGGGAATATTTCACGCCACCGCCCGTGGCGCACCGCGAGGCCGCGTGCAAGGCGCGGCTGCTGACCCTGCTGCTGCTGCTGTTGCGCCGGTTCGAGCAATCGTGCGTGCTGCGGTGGCAGTTTGAAAAACGCCGGCAATTGGAAAGCCGCTTCAGCCCGCTGCTGAAGCACCTGCAGCAGCCCGGCGCCGACCGCCTGTCCCTCTCCACCGCCGCCCGGTTGTGCGGCATGAGCGTCACGCAATTCACCCGGCTCTTCAAACAGATCGCCGGCATCACCTATGTCTCCTATCTCATGCACCTGCGGCTGACGGAGGCGACCCGCCTGCTGCACGCGGGCAAACTGAGCATCGCGGAAGTGGCGGGGGCGACCGGGTTCGCCGACCAGAGCCACTTCGACCGGCATTTCAAACGCGCCTTCGGCCAGACGCCGCGGGAATACCAGCGGCGGGCCGGCGGCCGGGGGTGAGCAAATAGTTCTACTTTTCGCCTCGTTGGTTCCAGACAGGGGGTGGTCTGTTGGATAGTTTATTGGTTCACATCAAAATTCATTCCAAGCAAACCCCTTTATGCAATCCCATACCACCCGCGAACGCGCCGCCTGTCTTCGGAAGACGGAAAAGCGCCTCCTTGGTTCTCTTCTTCTGGCCGGTTTGGTCCAGGTCGGCGTGCTGCCCGCGACGGCGGAACTCCCGGCGCCATTGGTCAATCTGCGGTTCGCGGAGGGAGAAGGCAGCATCACCGCCAATGAAGGAAGTTTGGCCGGGGAAGGGGTGCTGGCCGCGGTGGAGGAATGGCCGGCGTTCTCGACCGCCGCGCCCTCCGGCCCGTTCGCCCCGCCCTCCAATACGGCGGCGATGGACTTCGGCCCGTCGCCGGTGGCCCAAGGCGGACGCGCGGTCGATTTGTTCACCCAGGAGGGCGACGGAACGCTGGGCATGATGGAGGCCTTCACGGTGCTGGGGTGGGTCAATGCGCGCGAGCTGACCGAGGGCCGGGGTGGCAACCGCATCGCCTTCGCGCTTGAATCCGCGGGTGGTCCGGGTTTTGACCTGGTGCAACTGGGCAGCGGCGCGCTCCGCCTCGGCGTGAACAATTGGCCGGACGCCGGCGGGGGCGGGCCGATCAGCTCGACCGGCCGCGTCACCGCGGATGCCGAACTGGGCGCCGGCAATTGGGTTTTCTTTGCCGCCACGTATGATTCCGCGGTCGGCGATGGCGAGGTGAATTATTATTTCGGCTCCGGCGAAGCGCTGGCCACCCTCGACAGCACCCATGCGTATCCGCAGGGGGCGTTGTTCAGTTCGGGCGCATTGACGGTGGGGAACTTCGGCGGCTTTGTCGCCGCCCGCACCGGGGTCGGCGGCAACAACAGCCGCGCGTTTCGCGGCGCGATCGACGAGTTGCGCGTT
Source organism: uncultured Enterobacteriaceae bacterium (assembly GCA_964596095.1). Classification (GTDB taxonomy): domain Bacteria; phylum Verrucomicrobiota; class Verrucomicrobiia; order Verrucomicrobiales; family V1-33; genus CAJBME01. The sequence continues at coordinate 5,653 of CAZQUC010000074.1, read as the reverse complement.
TTCGAAGCCGCGCTCAGCCTGGAGCAGATCCAGGAGGCGCAGCTCGATGGCACCGTGCCGCCACAGCCGGTGGAGGTGACCACGCCCCCGGCCCACCGGACCGTTTACGAGAACACCGACGTGACCTTCACGGTGGCACACTCCGGGACCACGCCCTTCACCTATCAATGGCAGCGCGACGGCGTGGATATTCCCGGTGCCACCACTTCGACATACACGCTGGCACCCGCGGTGCTGGCGGATTCCGGTGCCAAGTTCCGCGTCAAAATCGGCAATGCCGTGACGTCCGAAGTCATCAGCGAGGAGGCCACGCTGACCGTTCGCGCCGACTCCGACGCGCGGGTGGCGTTGTCGTTTTCGGAAAGCAATGCCTTCGTCACCAACTACGGGACGCTTGGCGGCTCCGGCGCGTATGTGGTCACCGACGGGTTTCCGCTGCTCTCCGCCAAAATCCCGGCGGGGCCGTTCGCACCGACGAACAATTTTTCGTCGGTGGACTTCGGCCTGATCGACGGCGGCCAGGGCGGACGGGCGATCGATTTCACCAATCCCTTCGACAACACGCTCGGCTCGTTGTGGGCCTTCACGATCACGGGGTGGTTGAATTCCGCCGATCTTCGCACGGGGGGCGGGGGCAATCGCGTGGCCTTCGCGCTGGCCAGCCCCGGCGGTCCGGGGCTCGATCTCGTGCAATTGGGGAACGGCTCCCTGCGGCTCGGTGTCAACGGCTGGCCCGACGGCAGCATCCCTGGTCCGGCAAGCAGCGAAGGGGTCATCACCGCCGATCCGGAGACCGGCGCCGGCAATTGGGTTTATTTCGCGGTGACGTATGACAGCGCGTTGGAAGCCGACAATGTCACTTACTATTTCGGCTCGCCGACGACCGCCGCCGAGGCCGACCTGACGGCCACTTATCTCCAAGGCCCCATCGCCACCAGCGGCACGCTGACCATCGGGAATTTCGGGGCCATCGTGGGCGCGCGGACCGCGACCGGTCCGACGTCGAGCCGGGTGTTTCGCGGCTTGATCGATGAGTTGAACGTTTTCTCCCGCGCCCTGACGCTGGAGGAAATCCGCGCGCAACAGCAGGCGGAGGCGGTGTTGTCGCCGGACTTCATCCCCACGTCGATCGTCACCGCGCCGCAACATGTGACCGTTTTTGAAGGGAGCGACGCGCTCTTCGAAGTCAGCGCGGAGGGATCGCCGCCGCTGACGTATCAATGGTGGCGCCGGCAGAACGGGGGCGAGGAAGCCATCGCGGGCGCGACCGGGCCGAAATACACGCTGCCCGCGTCGCCCGGCTCCGCCACCGGGGCCGAGTTCTGGGTGGTGGTCGCCAATCAGGCGACATCCGCCACTTCCGCCGCGGCCACGTTGACCGTGCTGCCGGAGGATAATCTCAAAGTGAAATTTTCCTTCTCGGAAGGGGAGGGCGAGACCACGGCCAATGCCGGCAACCTCGGCGGCTCCGGCGCGATCGTCGCCGTCAACGGGTATCCACAGCTCACCAACCAGGTGCCGACGGGACCGTTCGCGCCGCTGCCCAATGCGGGAGCGATCGATTTCGGGACCATCGGGGAGGGCGAAGGCGGTCGCTCGGTGACGTTCGGAGGCGGGGTCTTCGGCGCGCAGGCCGGACCGATGAAGGCGTTCACGTTGACCGGATGGCTGAACTGCCGGGAACTCCTGGGCGGCAGTGGGGGCAACCGCATCATCTCCGCGCATGAAACCAACACCGGGCCTGGCTTCGATCTCGTGGTCAACAGGGACGGCACACTGCAACTCGGGGTCAACGCGTGGTCGGATTTCCCGACGGCCGGGCCGCTTTCCTCGCCGATGGTGACCGAAGACTGGGAAGCGGGCGACGCGAACTGGTTGTTCTTCGCCGTGACCTATGACGGCGGACAGACCATGGAAAATGTCGCGTATTACTTCGGCACGCCGGACACCGCCGCCGAGGTGGACGTGGTGCTGGATTATCCGCAAGGCCCCTTTGCCTCCACCGGTGGGCTCGCGGTGGGCAATTTCAGCCCCTCGGAAGGCGCGCACACCGCCACCGGCGGCAATAGCCGGAACTTCCGCGGGTTGCTCGACGAACTCCACGTGGTGAACCGGGTGTTGACGCTGGAGGAAATCCGTGGCCTGCAAACCGCCGGCCGGGAGCCGCCGCAGCCCGAGACCGAAGTCACGCTCACCATCACCCACGAAGGGGAGAACATCGTGCTCACGTGGCGCACCGCGGAAGCGCTGCGCCTGCAAACCAGCACGACCCTCGCGCTGGAATCCTGGGCCGACGTGCCGACCGCGCCCATGGTGGCGGGTGATCTGCATACCTTGACCCTTCCCGCCCCTCCGGACACGGTCTTCTATCGTCTCGTCAGATAGTCCGCTTCCGCAGATGGGGACAGCGGAAGGCAAGGCCTGCCCGTGGCGCATGAGGCCGAACGGGGCGGGCCGGAGGCGCCACCCTCCCCATGCCTCTCCGGCGGGACCGGTGAGCAAATAGTTCTATTTTTCGCCCGATTGGTTCCAGACAGGTCAAGGCTGCTTGGATAAATTTCCATTCTCACATCCAAGCTAACGACAAACAAACCCCTTTATGAAATTTAGCACCATCCGCAAACGCTCCGGCTGTCTTGGGAGGCCGGGAAAACGATTCCATTATTCCATCATCATGGCGGGTCTTGTCCAGATAGGCGTGCTCCCCGCGCCGGCGGAATTGCCGGAGCCGCTGGTCGAGCTTCGTTTTTCGGAAGGGGAGGGCGAGAGCACGGACAACGAGGGCAGCCTGGGGGGCACGGCTTTTTTGGCCTATGAAAGCGAGTGGCCGGCATTCACGACCTCGGTGCCCTCCGGTGCGTTCGCGCCGTCGTCGAATACGTCGGCGATCGATCTCGGCCCGGTGGCGGCCGGCCAGGGAGGACGGGCCGTCGATTTGATTCCCGACGGGGATGATCCGACGCTCGGCTTCCTGGAGGCGTTCACGATTTGCGGTTGGGTCAACGCACGCCAACTCAACATAGGATCCGGCGGCAATCGGATCGCGTTTGCGCTCGAATCGCCCGCCGGGCCGGGGTTCGATCTGGTGCAATTGGGCAATGGGGCGCTGCGTCTCGGGGTGAACGATTGGCCGGACGGCGCGAGCAATGGTCCCGCGAGCGAGGCGGGCAAAATCACCGCCGATCCCGACGCCGGTCCCGGCAACTGGGTCTTTTTCGCGGTCACATATGATTCCGCCGTCGGAGAGGGCGAGGTGAGTTACTATTTCGGTTCCGGCTCAGCGCTGGCCACTCTCTCCAGCGCGCACGCATATCCGCAGGGGCCGGTCTTTGCCTCGGGGGCACTGACGGTCGGAAACTTCAGTGAAGTGGTCGGTGCGCGTTACGAGACCGGCGATGGGGGCAGCCGCGTCTTTCGCGGAGTAATTGATGAATTGCGCGTGTTCGACACCGCGTTCAGCCCGGCGCAAATCCAGGAGGCGCAAATCAACGGCGCCCTGCCGCCGCAACCGGTGGTCATCAGCGTGCCGCCGGCCGATCGCACCACTTACGAGAATGCCGAGGTGGCCTTCACGGTGACCCATTCCGGAACGGCGCCGTTCACCTATCAATGGCAGCGCGACGGGGCGGATATACCGGGCGCCACTTCGTCCACCTACACCTTGTCACCGGCGGTTCTCGCGGACAATGGCGCAAAGTTTCGGGTGAAGATCGGCAATGCCATCTCGCCCGAAGTGATCAGCGAGGAGGCCACGCTGACGGTCGTCGCCGACACCGGCGCGCGCGTGTCGCTTTCCTTTTCCGAAAGCAATACGTTCGTGACCAACTACGGATCGTTGGGTGGCGCCGGCACGTATGCGGCGACCCATGGCTTTCCCGTCCTCTCCACCAAAGTGCCGGCCGGGCCTCAGACGCCCGTGAACAATCTGTCTTCCGTCGATTTCGGAACCATCGCCGAGGGGCAGGGGAGCAGAGCGATCGACTTCACCAATCCCTTCGACGACACGCTCGGCCCGATGCGGGCCTTCACCGTGACGGGCTGGCTGAACTGCGCTGATCTCATCACGGGCGGCGGCGGCAACCGCATCGCGTTCGCCCTCGCCAGCCCCGCCGGTCCGGGGCTGGATCTCGTCCAATTGGTGGACGGCTCCCTGCGGCTCGGCGTCAACGATTGGCCGGATGGAGCGAGCAACGGGCCGGCGAGCAATCCGGGGATCATCACCGACGATCCGGACACCGGCGTCAACAATTGGGTTTACTTTGCCGTGACGTATGACAGCACGCTGGAGGCCGATCAGGTCGCCTATTATTTCGGCTCGCCGACGGCCGAGGCCGAGCCCGATCTCACGGCCACCTACGACCGGGGAGCCATCGAAACCAGCGGTCTGCTGACGGTCGGGAATTTCGGGTCCGTGGTGGGCGCGCGGACCGCGTCCGGTCCGACGGCCAGCCGGGTCTTCCGCGGTTTGCTCGACGAACTGAATATCTTCTCCCGCGCGTTGACGCTGGAGGAAATCCGCGCCCAGCAGAAAGCGGCAGCCTCGCAGCCGGCGACCCAAACTCCCGTCTCCATCGTCGCATCGCCGCAAAACGTCATCGTGCTGGAAGGAGGTGATGCCGTGTTCTCGGTCAACGCGGAAGGAACGCCGCCCCTGACCTACCAATGGTGGCGCCGCCAGAACGGCGCTGACGCGGCCATTCCGGGCGCGACCGATCCGATTTACACGCTGTCCGCGACGCCGTCCTCCGCCTCCGGCGATGAGTTCTGGGTGGTGGTTTCCAATCCGGTGAACTCAGTCACCTCGTCCCGTGCCACCCTGACGGTGGCCTCCGATGACGAGCTGAAAGTGAAGTTTTCGTTTTCGGAGGGGACCGGCACGACGACCGCCAACACCGGCGGCCTGGGTGGCGCGGGAACCCTCGTCGTGGTCAACGGATACCCCATGTTTTCGGCCCAGGCACCCCTCGGCGCGTTCACGCCTCAACCCAATGTGGGGTCGATCGATTTCGGGACCATCGCGGATGGCGAAGGCGGTCGCGCCATCAATCTCGAAGGCGGCCTCTTCGGGGCGCAGGCTGGCCCCATGACGGCATTCACCCTCACCGGATGGCTGAATTGTCGCGACCTCCAGGCCGGTCCGGGTGGCAACCGGTTGATCTGCGCGCACAATTTTTCCACCGATCCGGGCTTCGATCTGGTGCAGAATGCGGATGGGACGCTGCAACTCGGGGTCAATTCGTGGCCGGATTTTCCGACCTTCGGTCCGGCCTCCTCGGCGGTCGTGATGGAAGACCCGGAGGCCGGCGCGGAGAACTGGCTGTTCTTCGCGGTGACGTATGACGGCGAAGCGGACTTTGAAAATGTCGCTTTTTACTTCGGCGGGCCGGACACCGCCGCCGAGCCGGACATGGTGCTGGACTACCCTCAAGGTTCTTTTGCGCTCACCGGCGCGCTCACCGTCGGCAATCTCAACACCGCGGACGGCGCGCGCCTGGCGACGGGGGGCGCCAGCCGGAATTTCCGCGGCCTGCTCGACGAACTCCAGGTGGTGAACCGGGTGCTTTCGCTGGAGGAAATCCGGGCGCAGCAGCGCGGCGGGGGAGCGCCGGTGGAGCCGATCACCGCTTCGCTCCAGATCGTCCGCGACGGCGCG
>CAZQUC010000073.1:0-13634 GCA_964596095.1 uncultured Enterobacteriaceae bacterium | reverse complement strand
GCCGGCGCGCAGTTGCCACTCGGAGGTGGGGGCAAAGGACGACACCAAGCTCCCACCCATGCGACTTGAAACCTCCCAATGGGCGGGGCCATGGGAGGCGAAATTCTCGACGATGATTTCTTCTCGCGTTCCTTCACGTTCATCCCGTTGGTTGTCTTCGCGGTCAACCTCGGTCAGCAAATCGTATTCGCCCGCGTCGCCCGGGAGGACAAACAAAAGGCGATAGCAGCGAGAAGGGGATGCGGTTCGCAAAACCGTGGGCTCGTCGCCATGAAGATCAGTCCGGATAACCTGATCTCCCGAGGGCGAAAGAAAGTAGAGCGCATACCCTGTTGGAGGCCTCAATTCACCGGGGGCGACCACCCGCAACTGCGTCATCAGCGAGGTATGGCTGACGTGCCAATACCAAGCGCAAAGCCCGAGGTAGCTGATGGCGTTGACCAGCAGCACGGCCTGCCAGATCCGCCGGGGTGAAGGATTTTGGGAACGCAGCGCGCGGCGGAAAAACGGCCATTCGAGCAGGATGGTCAGACCAAAGGCCGCCAGCACGAACAGGAAAAACCACGCGCGCACATTTTCGATGGTGATGAAAGTGGGGAGATGGATCAGCGGCCCCTCCAAGAACGCGCCCACCCAAGCGGAGACGTAATTCGCGGCGATAAGGATCAGGATGGATTTCTTCCTCGGAGCCTTGAACATCCAGGAGAGCAAGAGTCCCTCCACCAACCCGATGAGGGCATTGCCCACCAGCAAATGAACCAACTCACTCTCCGCGAGCGACGAGACGCTATTGGCGGAGGCCGTCGAAGGAACCAGCGCCAACCCGAGCGTGAGAAAAATCAGGGGAGTTCGCTTCATGGGGATGGCGGGTGTGACCGCTGGACCGCCAGCCTTACCCGACGTGCTGACGGATGGTGCGCGGCAGGACGTGGCCGTTGGGGCGATGGGAGACCAACATGCGTTGCACGAGCGGGTTGTGCAGCGCTTGGCGGGCGGCGGCGGTTTCGGCGAGTTTTTTGCTGGTGCCCTGGCCGCTGCCGAGGGACTGGCCTTGCCAGATGACGCGAGAAACGAATTCCTTGCAGTGATCGGGCCCGCGCTGGTGCACCAATTCGTAAACCGGGCTGGGCGCGCCGGAGGCCTGGAGGATTTCTTGCAAGCGGCCTTTGGGGTTGAGGTGGTCTTGATCCAGGTCCAGCGCGTCGAGTTCGGGACGACACAGGTTGAGCACGAAACAGGTGGCGGCTTCGAGGTCGCGGTCGAGATAAATGGCGCCGATGAGGGCCTCCAGCGCGTCGGCGAGGGTGGAGGGCCGTTCGCGTCCGCCGGAGGAAGCTTCGCCTTTGCCCATCAGCAGGTAAGCGCCCAAGTTCAGGCGCAGGGCATATTTTTGTAAGGCGGGGCGGGAGACCAGTTGCGATCGGAGTTTGGTCAGCGTGCCTTCGTCGAGGTTGGTGAAGGAAGTGAACAGCTCGCGGGTGAGGATCAACTGCAGGACGGCGTCGCCGAGGAATTCCAGTCGTTGGTTGTCGAAATGCGGCCCCTGCGTTTCATAGGAAAGACTGGGATGGGTGAGCGCTTCCGCCAACAACAGCGGATTGTTGAACTTCAATTTGATGCGGACTTCGAGCGGCTCCATGCACAAACACCGGAAATGAACCGAATGGGTTTGAAAAACTCAAGAAAAATAATGAGCGGGGATCAGGCTCGTGAAGAAAATGTGGAAATGGGGTGACCGACGGGGCTCGAACCCGCAACAACCAGAATCACAATCTGGGACTCTACCATTGAGCTACGGTCACCATGTCGCATCGCGCGGGCGGTTATTATACGGTCTTTGCGGTAATCGCCAGTATTTTCTTCATCCCGGCCACATCGCGGAAGTGTGAGGTTGAGCATCTTCTTGGAGCGAAGGCAAGGCGGCTGGGAGACCGGTGCCCTCCTAAAACCCGCAGTGAAAGTTTCCTCCGTAACCTCACGTTGCGGAAGCTGATTCGGAAGGTGAATCTCGCCCCCTCGTCATGCCGCTGCCGACCGCATTCCTGAGCAAGCCTGAAGCCCAGCTTCGCCACGAACTGGCCGGGTTGCCGCGTGACGTGCAGGCCGCCGTGCTGCGGCTGCGTGAGCGCGCTGAGGCCGCGGAGGTGGAGGCGCTGCTGCCGGGATTGATCGCATATCATCTGCCCTCGGGCAGCGCGCCGCCGCTGTCGCCCTTGCCGCCGTCCGCCCGGTTGCGCGAGGATCTCGGGCTGGATTCGCTCGCGCTCGCCGAGCTGGCTTACAAGCTGGATGAGGTTTTCGGCGTGCCTATCGAATCCCACGAGGTGGCCGGGGTGCGGACGGTGGAGGAGTTGCGGAGTTTTCTGCGCGTCAAGCTCGGGCTGGAACCGGACACCGCCCCACTTCCCGGAGGCGCCTCATGACGCATGAAGTGGTCATCACCGGACTCGGGTTCGTGACCAGCCTCGGGCATCGGCGCGTCGAGGTCGTGGCGGCGTTGCGCGAGCTGCGGCACGGGTTGGCGCCGTGGGAGCCGCTCGGGGAGACAGGGCATCCGGTGCGGGTCGCGGGGCTGGTGCGCGGGTTCGAGGTTTCCGCGTCCGGCGCCGCGGTGGTGTCGTGGCCGGAGGAGCTTGCCATCCCGGCGGCGGCGGCGCGCCCGATGCCGCCGCATGGCGTGTATGCCTTGGGCGCGCTGCACGCGGCGCTCGACGAAGCGGGTCTGGCGCCGGAGGATCTGCGCGACGGCGACACGGGACTGTATTGTGCCTCGGGTGGCTCGGTCCGTTCGCTGTCGTATCATCTGGGCAAACTCGAAGCCACGGCTTACCGGCGCGGCCATCCGCTGTGCGTGCTGAATTCGATCGCGGGCACGCTGAATTTCCATCTTGCGGCGCACCTCGGCCTGCGGGGAGCGAGCTGCGGATTCGTCTCCGCCTGCGCTTCCAGCAGCCATGCGCTGGGGTTCGCCTTCGATGAAATCGCGCTCGGCCGGCAGCAACGCATGATCGTCGTGGGCGCGGAGGAATTGACCGCGGAAACCTTGCTGCCGTTTCATGTGATGGCGGCGCTGAGCCTGAATCCCGATCCCGCCACCGCGTCGCGTCCCTTCGATGCGCGGCGCGTCGGGTTCGTGGGCACGGGCGGTGCGGTGGTCATGGTGCTGGAAAACGCCACCCACGCCCGCGCCCGCGGCGCGCGCGCGCAGGCGGTCATGCGCGGGTGGGCGCAGGCGAGCGACGGGCATCATGTCGCGCAGCCGCACCCGGAAGGCGCGGGGCTGCGCGAGGCGATGCGACGGGCGCTGGCGTCTTCGCACGCGCGGGCGGAGGAAATCGGTTACCTCAACGCCCACGCCACCTCGACCCCCGCGGGCGACCGCGCGGAGGCGAAGGCGATCCACGAAGTCTTCACCCGCGCCGGCGCGAGACCCGCGGTCAGCAGCACCAAGGCGCTCACCGGCCACGGGCTGTCGCTGGCCGGCGTGATGGAGGCGGCGTTTTGCGTGCTCGCGCTCGACGAAGGGTTCACGCCCGGGCAGGCCCACCTGCGCGAGCCGGACCCGGAAACCGCCGGCCTGCATCTGCCGCGCGCCACGCTTCCCGCGAACCCGCGCCTCGCGCTCAACAACAGCAGCGGCTTCGGTGGCGCCAATGTGTGCCACGTTTTCGCCGCCGCCTCTTGACTCCACCGACTCATGACACCCGACCCCATCGTTGCCCTCACCCTCAAAGCCGTCTGGATCGGCATGTTGCTTGGCGTCGTCTCCGGCGCGGTTATCGGCCTGTTCTTCCACCGCGAGGATTGGATGGGCGGCTACCACAGTTACCGCCGGCGGCTCACTCGGCTGGGGCACATCTCGTTTTTCGGCCTCGCCTTCGTCAATCTCGGCTTCGCCTTCACGCAGCACGCCCTTTCCCTCACCGAACCGTATGCGCGTGTCGCGCTGTGGGGGTTTCTCGTCGGGGCCGCGACCATGCCGCTCGTCTGCTTCCTCAGCGCGTGGCGCAAGCCGTTCCGCCATTTGTTTCCCCTCCCCGTGACCGGTGTGCTCACCGGCGTCGTCGGGGTCCTGCTCGGCTGGCCATGAAACTCGGACTTCTCGCTATGAGCGGCGTGCGCTGCCGCAATGAAGAACTGCTCGCGCTGGGCCTCACGTTGCCAGGGTTCGTCGAGCGCAGCCAGGTCATCGCCTCGCTGCCGAGCCTCGGCTTGCTCACGCTCGCGGGTCTCACGCCGGAGGAGATCGACCTGCGTTATCTCGACCTGCCGGAGCCGGATACGCTCGACTCGCTGCCGGGCGATTTCGACGTGGTCGCCATTTCCAGTTTCTCCGCGCAGATCAAGGAAGCCTACCGGCTCGCCGACCGCTACCGCGCGGCGGGCGTGGTGGTGGTGTTAGGCGGGCTGCACGTCACGTTGTGCCCGGACGAAGCCGCGGCGCACGCCGACGCCATCGTCATCGGCGAAGGCGAGCCGGTCTGGCCCGAACTCCTCGCCGACCTGCGGCGCAATGCCCTGCGGCCTCGCTACGACGCGCGCGGGCGCGACTTCGATTTCCGGCACTCGCCCATGCCGCGGTTCGATCTGCTCGATCCCACGCGTTATAACCGCCTCACCGTGCAGACCCAGCGCGGCTGTCCCTACCATTGCGACTTCTGTGCCGCCTCCATCCGCCTCAACCCGCGCTTCAAGACCAAGCCCGTGGACCGCGTGCTCGCGGAAATCCGTCGCATCAAGGAAATATGGCCGCATCCGTTCATCGAGTTCGCCGATGACAATACCTTTGCCGACAAAGCGCACGGCCGCGCCCTTGCGCGCGCCTTGATCCCCGAGGGGCTGCGCTGGTTCACCGAGACCGACATCAGCGTCGCGCGCGATGCGGAATTGCTCGCGCTGCTCAAAGACAGCGGCTGCGCCCAAATCCTCATCGGCCTCGAAAGCCCCGTCGCCGCCGGCCTCGACGGGCTGGAGCGCAAGGCCAATTGGAAACGCCGGCAGCTCGACGATTACAAGCGCGCCATCGCCGCCATCCAGGACGCGGGCGTCACCGTCAACGGCTGCTTCGTGCTCGGCCTCGACGGCGCGGACACCACGAGCTTCGACGCCGTCTTCGCGTTCGTGCGCGAGACCGGTCTTTACGAAGTGCAGATCACCGTGATGACCCCCTTTCCCGGCACACCGCTCTATGGCCGGCTCGAATCGCAAGGCCGGCTGCTGCATCCCGGCGCGTGGGAACGCTGCACGCTCTTCGATGTGAACTACCAGCCGCAGGACATGAGCGTGGCCGAACTCGAAGCCGGCTTTCGCCATCTCGCCACGCAACTCTACAGCGACGATTTCGTCGAAGAACGCCGCCGCCGCTTCTTTGGCCGCCAGAGCGAATTGCGGCGGCAGCGGCATGGCACATCGTAGGCCGCCGATTTCATCCGGCGTCCCGTTTTCGGTTGTCTGGGTATTATGCCTTGCCTTGGACCGCGAACCCGATGAGCACACCACTCCGGTCTCCCGCTCAGGGCGCGAAGGAAGCGTGCGCGGCCGCGGCGTCGCGGGCGATCTGCGCGCGGAGGGCGTCGAGATCGGGGAATTTCTGCTCGCCGCGCAGGAAGGTGAGGAATTCGATTTCCAGATCGCGTCCGTAAAGATCGCCGGCGAAATCGAAGAGGTGGACTTCCAGCCGCCGGTCGGTCTGGCCGGTTTCGATGCTCGGGCGGAGGCCGAGATTGGCGACGCCGGGGTGCGGTTGGTCCTCGCACCACGCGCGGACGGCATACACGCCGTCGGGCGGGAGTTGCTCATTTTCGAGAGCGAGATTGGCGGTGGGATAGCCCCATTGGCGCGCGAGGCGGCGGCCTTCGATGACGCGGCCGAGCACGGTGTAGGGTCGCCCGAGAAAGCGCGCGGCTTCGCCAAAACGGCCGGCCGCCACCGCGGCGCGGACGCGCGTGCTGCGGGCGACTTCGCCTTCGACGCGCACCGGCTCGACCGCGCGGACGGTGATGCCGAGCGATTCCAGCAGGGCCACATTGCCCCGTGCTTGATAGCCGAAGGTCCAATCGCGGCCCACGGCGATGGACCCCAGCGGACGGCACGCGCGTTGCAAGGTGCGCACGAAATCCTCCGCCGGGCAGCGGGCCATCGCCTCGTCGAAGCGGATGACGAGCAGGTGATTCACGCCGAGGCGGCGGAGAATGGCGATCTGATGCCGCGTGGACGTCAGCAACAACGGCCGGCGTTCTGGGCGCAGCACCTGCATGGGGTGTGGATCGAAGGTCACGACCACGCCCGTGCCCGGCTGGGTGAGCGCCTCGCGGATCACCGCCTGATGGCCGACATGCACCCCATCGAAGACGCCGATGGCCAGATGCGCCGGCCCGGCCAGCGTGCCCAAGTCTTCGATGGCGGTGAGCACATTCACGGGCGGGAAACGGGCTTACACGCCCCTCATGCGGGAGACTTCCGGCAGGCTGAGCAGCGCGGCTTCGAGATCGGCGGCCGGCCCGTGTTTGAGCTGCTCGAAGGTCACCGCTCCCGTGAGATCGAACTTCCCGCTGCGGGTGCGCCGCAGCGCGGAGAGATGCGCGCCGCACCCGAGCTTTTGCCCGATGTCATGCGCGTAGGTGCGGACGTAAAACCCTTTGCTGCATAGGACGCGGAAGTCGATCTCCGGCGACTCGAACCGCTTGATGTCGTGGTGGAACACATGCACCAGCCGCGGCTCGCGCTCGACCTCTTTGCCCTGGCGCGCCAGCTTGTAGAGAGGCACGCCGTCTTTCTTGATGGCGCTGACCATCGGCGGGAGCTGGAAAAAATCGCCCTTGAAGGCATTGAAGGCGGCCTCGACCTCCGCGCGGGAAAGTTCCGGCGGCACGGGCCGCTCCTCCAGGATGGTGCCTTCCTTGTCCTGCGTGCTCGTGGAGGAGCCGAGGGTGATCGTGCCTTCGTATTCCTTGTCTTCGGCCATCAATAGATCCTGGATCTTCGTGGCCTTGCCGACGACGACGATGAGCAGACCGGTGGCCATCGGGTCGAGGGTGCCGCAATGGCCGACCTTCTTGGTGTTGAGCCGTTTCCGGGTGATGGCGACGATGTCGTGGCTGGTCATGCCGGGGGCTTTGTCCACCAACAGGACGCCGTCAATGTGGGATTGCGCTGAGTGCCTCATGAATTGCTGCCAAAACCGCCGCGCGCGCGGATTCCAAGGGGCCGGCGAGCCGCGCGCCGGCCGCCATCTTGTGCCCGCCGCCGCCGAACCGCGCGCACAAGGCGCTGGCGTCGAACCGCGCGTCCTTGGAGCGCAGGCTGAGCCGGATCTTGCCGTCCTCCAGTTCTTCGAAAAACGCCGCCACCACCACGCCGTCAAGGCCGCGGATGTGGTCGATCATGTTTTCGGTATCCTCGGGACGCGCGCCGGCGCGGGCCAGCATGTCGCGGGTGACATACCAGTTCGCGCACCGGTCGTCGTCGGTGAACTCCAACACGTTGAGGAGTTCGCACAACAGGCGCAGGCGGCGTGGCGGGTGGCTTTGGTAAATTTTGCGGTTCAGCTCGCCGACGTCGATCCCCGCTTCGATGAGGCGCGCGGCCCAGCGGTAGGTCTTGGCCGTGGTGCTGGAAAATTGGAAGCTGCCCGTGTCGGTGGAGATGGCGGCGTAGAGATTTTCCGCGATGGGGAGATCGATGGCGATGTCCGCCTCCTCCAGCCAATCGGCGATGATCTGCCCGGTCGCGGGCGCGTCGACATCGATGTAATGCTGGTCGCCGTAACGCGTGTTGCTGACGTGATGATCGACATTGATCAGCCGCGGCACGGCGGCGAGCGCGGCCTGCACACCTTCGCCGAGGCGGGGAAGGGTCGCATTGTCGAGCGCGAAGGCGAGGTCCGCCGCCACCGGTCCGGCGGGTTTTTGCACGCGCTCGGCCTCCGGCAGGTAGGCGAGATTTTCCGGCAGCCCGTCCTCGTTGAGCACCGTCACCTCATGGCCGCCTTTTTCCAAGGCCAGCGCCAGCGCCAGCGAGGAGCCGAGCGCATCGGCATCCGGCCGCACATGCGCCGCCACCACGCAACGGCGCGGCTCCCCGCGCAGCAGCGCGGCGAGTTCGGCGAGGGTGATGTTGGCGATCAAGGGCATGACGGGCGGCGCGGCGGGCCGGGCAGTTAGCCGTGCCGGGGGGAAATGGCAACCGTTGTCTTGGAAATGGTTTGGCTTGGTGGCGGCAGGGTGAGGAAGGGCACGATCGCCGGCAAACAGCCGGTGCCGTGCCACACTCGAACAACGCGTTGCTTGGTCCGGCGGCGATCCCGCACGCGAAAAAAGCCGGTCCCGCCAGGGATCAGAGCCAATCGCCGGTGATGAAGTGCGCGGGAGCGGACGGAACCCGATGGTGTGGTGATCCCACCGCGCTCACCGGCTCCACTCCAACATGCGCAGGATGGGCAATTCGGCGCGACGGCGGAGGTCTTCGGGCATTTCGAGGCGCGGCTCGAGTTTGTCGAGGCAATCGTAGAGCTTTTGCATCGTATTCATCTTCATGAATTTGCAGTCGGCGCAGGCGCAGCGGGAGGTGGGCGCTTCGATGAAGCGTTTCTCCGGCAGTTCGCGGCGGAGGCGGTGCAGCATGCCGCTCTCGGTGGCGATGATGAATTCGTCGGCGGGATGGTCGCGGCAGAAGTGGACCATTTTTTCCGTGGAGCAGACTTCGTCGGCCAGCAGCCGCACGGCGTAGGTGCATTCCGGGTGGGCGACGACGGGAGCCAGCGGGTAGCGTTCCTTGATCTCGAGGATGCTGTCGCGCGTGAACTCGACATGGACGTAACACGCGCCCTGCCACAGGTCCATCTTGCGGCCGGTCTGCTCGATGACCCACGAGCCGAGATTGGCGTCGGGGACGAAGAGGATGTTGCGGTCCTTGGGGATGCGCTCGACGATTTTGACGGCGTTGCCGCTGGTGCAGATCACGTCGGAGAGGGACTTGACGTGGCCGCTGCAATTGATGTAGGCGACGACATAGTAATTCTTCTCCCGATGGGCGGCGAGAAAGGCTTCCAACTCCGGACCGGGGCAGCTTTCCTCCAACGAGCAGCCGGCGTTGCGGTCGGGCAGGACAACGATTTTGCCCGGGTTCACGATCTTGGCGGTCTCGGCCATGAAATGCACGCCGCAGAAGGCGATGACATCGGCGTCGGTCTCCTTCGCCTTGTAGGAAAGGCCGAGCGAGTCCCCGACGAAATCGGCCACGTCCTGAATGGCCTTGATCTGGTAATTGTGTGCGAGGATCACCGCGTTCCGCTCTTTTTTGAGGCGGAGGATGTCGGTGGCGAGATCGACGCTGTCGAGCGTGGCGGGCATGGATGACTGGGTATGAAAGGAACGACGGGCGCTGGCGGAGGCCTTACGGAAGAATCCATCCGTCCTGCACGACGGACTCGATCAGCACCTGCTTGTGGTTACGTCCGGCCTCCTCGAACCGGAGGCGGAGAATCGCTTTGGGGCGGCGGGTGCCGGCGCGCCGGTAGCGCCGGACCAGGCTGTTCAACGCTTGGCCGATTTCGCTGTCAAGCGGGCAATAACCCCACACGTGCTCCTGGTTTTCGGGATCGATGAGCTTGAAGCAAAAAAACTTTTCGGAATCGGCGTAGGCGTGGTTGAAATAATCGTCGGGTGCCACGCTGACACGATAGTCCGCGGCCGTCTCGGGCGTGGTGGCCAAAAACTCCGCCCACGGGGGATCGGCCCAGAACGCGAAGCTTTCCCAATCCACCCGCAAGCCTTCCGGCGTTTCCTCGACGGCGATGGCCTTGACGCCTTGGCCTTTGATTTCGACGCTGCGGATGATGAAGGAGCTCCCGTCCACCGTCGATTCATTGGCTCGGGGGAGGAATTTTTCGAGGGTCAATGGCCGGAGGGGGCGACCGTCGGCATGCCATGCCTCCATGCGCGGGCGGGTCGCCTCGGGATGACGGACCCAGGCCGCCCGCGCTTCCACGGTATCCGCGCTGAGGAATTTTTCGATCACCGCCTCCGTCGCCCGCGCCTTTTCCACACCCTGGGAAGAATCGTAAGTTTCCTCGGGAGCGGTGATGTCGCCGGCGGCGCGGGGCGCTTTCAGGCTGAACCAGGCCACGACGCCACCGAGCGCCACCGCCAGCAGCCCGATGATGAGAAACCGGCCGCGGGCCGGGCGCGCGTCGGTGCCGGTGGTTCCCCAGCGGTTGGATCTTTCGGGATCGGCCGGCTCCACCTCGAAAGGCTTGAACTTCGGCATCCGGTCGGAAGTGACGTGGCGTCGCGCCGCTTCCGGCGCTTTGGGGGCGGAAAGCGCCTCCGCCGCGGAGGAAGCGGGCGGTGCGGGAGGGGCGCTCACATCCGCCCGGACTTTCAGGCGTGGCGCTTCATCCTCGGCGCGTTTGGCGGGCAGGGTGGCGCGTCCCCGTGGCGCGTCGGCCTTCGCCGGCTCGGTCTGATACACGGCCGGGGTCAGCGCCGGCACCGGACGCTCGACATGGCGTTTGGCCGGGAGCGCGGTGTGCGGGCTTTGCGCCAGGATGTCCGCCGGCGGCTTGGGCAGGGCGGGAGTGCCATCGGCGGCCACGGCGGTGGCGGACGGCGGCACGTCCTCGGCAAAGGCGCGCGGGGATGCGCTCTCCGCGCGGGGGCCGGGGAGCGTCTGTTGCTTCTGGGAATCGTTCTTTTTCGACATGGGATGGGATGGATCGAGGGCGGCGGCGGGAGGCGATGGCGAAATGAAGCAACGAGCCGGCGGCGGCGGCTTCTTTCACTAAACCCGGTTTCGATTTTTAATGTTCGCCACCCTGCCTTCTTTGACAAGGACGGACTCCGGGCGGGCGCATGAGGTCGGTTTATCGTGCCGGGGCCAGATGCCCGCGCACCACGGCCGGGTCGTGGGTCGGCTCGTGGCACAACGTGCCGGCGCACACGTAGGCGGTGGGCCGGTCGTCGCGGGCGGGCAGGCTGCGGGCGAATTCCTCCACCGGCGCGGCGATGCCGAGCACCACTTTATGGGGCTGATACACCGCAAACGCGGCGCGGCGGAGCGCCAGGGCCTCCGGCGTGTCGGTCGCGCCTGCGAGGACCACGCGGAACGGCTCCCGCGTCGCCGCGGCGGCGGCCTGCGCGAGGAGCGGTTGCGCGGTGGGATGCTCCCCGAGCCGCGCGCTGAAAAAGGTGAGCGTCTTCTCGGCCAGCGCGCGCCAGCGGGGCTGGTCGGTGAGCGCGGCCAATTGCAGCAAGGCGCCGACCGCCACGGAATTGCCGGAAGGCTCCGCGTCATCCGCATCGTCCTTCAGGCGCAGCAGCACCGAGGCGTCCTCGGCGCTTTGGAAAAAACCGCCGTGGTCCGGATCGTGGAATTTCTTTTCCATCACCTCCGCCAATTCCAGCGCCCAGGTGAGCCACGCCGGATCCAGCGTGGCCTGGTAAAGATCGAGCACGCCTTGCAGGGTGAAGGCGTAGCCGGCCAGCAATTGCGCCGCGTCTTTCTCGCCGTCGCGCCAGCGGTGCGAGAGCGTCTTGCTTTCCGCGTCCCACAGGCGCTCGCGCAGGAAGGTCGCGTTCTTCACCGCGGCGGCCAGCAGCGCGTCGTCGGCGAGGATCATCGCGCCGCGCGCGACGGCGGAGAGCATCAATCCGTTCCAACTCGCCAGCACCTTGTCGTCGCGCAACGGCCGCACGCGGCGGGAGCGGATGTCGAACAATTTCTGCCGCGCGCTTTCCAGGAGCGTGGATTCCTCGGGCGTCAGCTTCCGTGCGCGATCGACGATGCTGAGAATGTTCTGCCCGGCCAGCGGGGCCGCGTGGCTGTGATCCACGAAGTTTCCCTTGTCCGTCACGCCCCAATATTCCACCGCCAGCGCCGCTTCCTCCGGCGTCAGGAGCGAGACGAGTTCCTCCTTGGTCCACGTGTAGAATTTGCCCTCGTGCCCTTCGCTGTCGGCGTCTTCGGCGGAGTAAAACGCGCCTTCCGGGCTGGTCATGTCGCGGAGCACGTAGCGGAAGATGCCGTGGGCGAGCGTGGCCAGACTCTCGTCGCCCGTCGCGGTGTAAGCGTCCAGCGCGAGGGAGGCGAGCTGGGCGTTGTCGTAGAGCATTTTCTCAAAGTGCGGCACCAGCCACGCCGCATCCACGGCATAGCGCGCGAACCCGCCGCCGAGTTGGTCGTGGATGCCGCCGGCGGCCATGCGGCGCAACGTCTGCACCACGGCGCGCACCGCCAGCGTCTCCTTGTTCTCCACGCCATGCCGCAGCAGCACGGCGAGCGCCTGCGCCTGGGGGAATTTCGGTGCACCGCCGAAGCCGCCGTTTTCCACATCGAAGTCCTCCAGAAACCCGCGTGCCGCCTGCGCCAGCGGCTCGGTGCCGGGCGGCGCCGTGCCCGCCGGCGGCGCGGCCGGCGTGAGCACGCGTTTCATCTCGGCGGCCAATTGCGTGGCGTTTTCACGCACGTCCGCCTCGCGGTCTTTCCACAAATCCCGCACCCGATGCAGCACCTCCAGGAACGACGGCAGACCGTGCTTGGCCTCCGGCGGAAAATAGGTGCCACCGATGAAGGGCTGGCGTTCGGGCGTCAGAAAGACATTGAGCGGCCAGCCCCCGCCCATCCCCAACCCCTGCATGGCTCGCATGTAAAGGCGGTCGAGATCGGGACGCTCCTCACGGTCCAGTTTCACCGCCACGAAATGCTCGTTCAAAAACGCGGCGATCTTCACATCCTCGAACGACTCGCGCTCCATCACATGACACCAATGGCACGTCGCATAACCGATGCTGAGCAGCACCGGCTTGTTTTCCTGCCGCGCCTTCGCGAACGCCTCCTCGCCCCACGGATACCAATCCACGGGATTCTTCGCGTGTTGCAGCAGATAGGGGGATTTTTCGCGGGCGAGTCGGTTCATTTTTTCGGATGGGGGCGCGTCCTCCGCCCGCGACAAAGACACCAGCGCCAGGCCACCGCCCACCGCCCACGCCAGGAATCGGCCGGAAGTTCGCATCGCTCAACCTAGGCCGCCCGGCCCAGGGAGCCACCCCGGAATTTCGCTAGAGGACGACGGAGGGTTCGGGAGAGCAGGGATTTGACGGATGAATGACCGGCGGAAGCGCGTAGAATCCAAAATGCGCCACGCGACGACGCTGCCGAAAGCAAGCAAAAAGGATTGCCGGATGGCTCCGCAGAATTCGATTGAACGCGCCCCACGAGTATGACCAACGAAACCACAAGCCCGAATAAGGCGCTGGCGCCAACCACAGCCCGCTTTCGCCTTTGGTCAATCGGGTATCCTGTTATCGCCGCAACGGTGATTCCTTTGACATATATTTTGCACGAGAGCGGGCACTATATCGTGGGGAGGTTTTTGGGGTATAGTCCCATCCTTACCTACAACTCGGTGCTCTTTCCAGAGCCTTCAATTCCCGGCACGAGCCAGATGGCCGTGTCCATAGCCGGGCCAGCCGTGGATTTGCTCCTCACATTTGCGGGTATTTTCGGTATTATTCGCCTCAGCAGAGGCCTCGCACCTTCGCGGCCGTGGCTTTTTTGGGTTTCCACCGCACTCTCGTTTCGCG
Source organism: uncultured Enterobacteriaceae bacterium (assembly GCA_964596095.1). Taxonomy (GTDB): domain Bacteria; phylum Verrucomicrobiota; class Verrucomicrobiia; order Verrucomicrobiales; family V1-33; genus CAJBME01. Next base: position 54 of record CAZQUC010000073.1, on the reverse strand, counting down.
GGATACATTGGTTCGCGATGCCTTTTGCATCTCGCTCGGACGAGAGCCATATTT
>CAZQUC010000072.1:0-13731 GCA_964596095.1 uncultured Enterobacteriaceae bacterium | reverse complement strand
TTGAAATCTTTCTCAGACAAATTGGCGCTTGCGTCGCGCCTCCCGTTCGCCCACTTGGCGGGCCTTTCTTCTTTTTTCCCCAGTCATGATCGAGGTCCAACGTCTCTCCAAACAATTTGGCCCGAAAACGGCCGTCAACGACATTTCTTTTTCTGTCGCCCAAGGCGAGGTGCTCGGCTTCCTCGGCCCCAACGGCGCGGGCAAATCGACCACCATGCGTATGATCACCGGGTATCTGCCGCCCAGCCGTGGCACGGTGACCATCGGCGGCGTGGACATCCAGCGCGACCCCATTGAGGCGAAAAAGAAGGTGGGCTATCTGCCCGAGAATGCGCCGCTTTACTCGGATATGACGGTGGAATCCTTCCTCGGCTTCGCGGCGGAATTGCGCGGGATCAAGGGCGCGGCGCGCGCGGCGGCCATCGACAAGGCCATCGAGACGTGTTTTCTGGAAAAAGTCCGCCGGCAGAGCCTCGACACGCTGTCCAAAGGCTACCGCCACCGCACCTGTCTGGCGCAATCGATCATCCACGACCCGCAGGTGCTCATCCTCGACGAGCCGACCGACGGCCTCGATCCCAATCAAAAGCAGGAAGTGCGCAACTTGATCAAGCGCATGGGGAAGGAAAAAACGATCATTTTCTCCACGCATATTCTCGAGGAAGTGGAGGCCGTGTGCTCGCGCGCCATCATCATCGACCAGGGCAAGGTCCTCGCCGACGGCACGCCGGATGATCTCAAGGCCCGCGCCTCCCGCGCCGGCTCGATCCACGTCCGCATCAAAGGACTGGCCGGCTCCGGCATCCTCGCCGAACTGGAGCGGCTGCCCCACGCGTTGAACGTGGAGAGCTACGACAGCACGGACAGCGGGTTCAGCGGCCTCGTGTTGCCGAAGAAGAACACCGTCAACGGCACGCTCGCTCTCGAAATCTCGCAATTCGCCGCCAGCCGCAACCTCCAACTGCTGGAGCTGCACACCGACGAAGGCCGCCTCGACGAAATGTTCCGCGAGATCACCGTGTCAGTCCGCAGCTGAACCTACTCATTCTCTTACTATCCCACTCTCTCATCATCTCCAGTTCCCCATCATGAAGAACATCCTGGTCGTCTTCAAACGCGAGTTCCGCGCCTATTTCCTCACGCCCCTGGCCTACGTCTTCGTCTTCATCTTCCTCATCCTCTCGATGATGCTCTGCTTCGTGTGGGGCCGGTTTCTGGAAGGTCAGGACGCGTCGCTGGACTATGCGTTTTTCCAATTCCATCCATGGCTGTTCATGATCCTCGGTCCGGCCATTGGCATGCGGTTGTGGGCGGAGGAGAACCGCGAGGGCACCATCGAGCTGCTGCTGACCATGCCGATCAGCTCGTGGCAGGCCATTGTCGGCAAGTTCCTCGCCGCCAGCGTGGTGCTGGTCGTGGCCCTGGCGATGACCTTCCCCGTGGTGTGGACGGTGTATTCGCTCGGTGAGCCGGACGGCGGGAAAATCTTCAGCGGCTATCTCGGCAGCTTCCTCATTGGCGCGGCCTCCATCGCGGTGACAACGCTGGTCTCCGCCTTCACCCGCAGCCAGGTCATCTGCCTGGTGGTCAGCGTGGTCATCAATTTCCTGCTCGTCCTCATCGGCTCGCCGCAATTGCTGGAATTCCTGCGCAACATCCCGGCCACGGGCGCGCTGGAACCGCTCCGCCTCGGCGCGCTCGAAATCGCCGACGGATTCAGCTTCATGGGCCATGCCCAGCGCCTGTTCAGCGGCGTCTTCCGCTTCGACAGCTTCGTCTTCTTCGCCGCCTTCATCTTCTTCTGCCTGTTCGCGACCAGCGCCGTGATCCGCGCCAAGCGCGCCTGATCTCCCCGCGTTTCCATCGATCCAGAGTCCCCATCTTCACGTTCCATTCATGAGCACGGAAAAACCAACTCCGGCCGCCCCGGCCCGCAAATTCGGCTTGTTCACCTCCGTCGGCGTCGCCGCCGTCGGGCTGCTCGCCCTTGGCGTCATCTACCTCTCGCGCAACGTGCCGCTGCAGATCGACTTCACCGAAAACAAATTCTACAGCCTGACCGACGGCACGCGGGACATTCTCAAGAACATCGACACCGAGGTCAAAGCGACCCTCTTCGTCACCGAGGACAAGGAATTGTCCCCCGGCCTCATCAGCCGCGTGCGCGACCTGGAGGCCCTGCTGCGCCAGTATGAAAGCAAGGCGCCCAAGGGCCACTTCGTGCTGCGCAAGGTGAACCCGGCGCCCGACACCGAAGGCGGCGAACAGGCCTCGCTGGCCGGCGTGCCGGTCGATGGCAAGGATGTCGTCGTGCTCTCCGTGGAGTGCCTCGACAAGCGCGAGAACGTCGATTTCCTCCCGCTCATCGGCTCCCAGCGCGAGGAGCAGGCGGAATACGAGGTCAGCCGCGCCGTCGCCAACGTCCTCAAGGGCGACACCAAGAAAAAAATCGGCGTGATGTCCGCCCTCCCCCTGATGGGCAGCCAAGGGCCGATGATGGGGCCGCAGCAGCGTCCGTGGATTTTCTTCCAACAGCTCAAGCGCGACTACGAGGTGAAAACGATCGAGCTGACCGCCGACACGATCGATGACGACCTCGACGCGCTGGTGGTCGTGCATCCCTCGGGCATCACCGAAACCATGCAGTTCGAGATCGATCAATTCGTGCTCAAGGGCAAGCCGGTGGTCCTGATGCTCGATTCGCACAGCCTCGTCGGCAAGGCGTCCCAAAGCCAGATGCCGCCGCAAATGGCGATGATGAACCAAGGCCCGGTGTCCTCCAACGCGCCCAAACTCGTCGAAGCCTGGGGCTACAGCTACGATGCCAACAACGTCGTGTTCGACGTGCTGCACAAGACCCGCATGGCGGGAGGCCGCGAGTCGGGGGTGTTCCTCAACCTCAGCGGCGACTCCCTCAACGCCAAAGATCCGGTCACCAGCGGGCTGAATGACGTGCTCTTCGCTTTCAGCGGCGCCTTCACCGGCAAGGCCGCCGCCGGGTTGAACGAGGACATCCTGGTGCAAAGCTCGACGCAGGTGCAAATGGTGCCGGGAGCCCAGGCCGAAAGCCAGGAAGAATTGCTCCAGCAGAATTTCAAAGCCGCGCCGGGAGAGACCGCCAAGATCCTCGCCGTGCGCCTGACCGGCCAATTCAAAACCGCCTTCCCCGACGGCAAACCCAAGGCCGAGGAAAAAGCGCAAGGCGACGGCGACGAGGGCGACGACGAGAAAAAGGACGAAGCCAAGAGCGACGAGCCGGCGACCCTGAAAGCAATGGCCGAAGGCAAGTCCGGCCTCGTGGTGCTGGTGGCCGACACCGATTTCCTCTACGACCGGTTTTCCGTGCAGATGCTCGGCAACATGGCGATGCCTTTCAATGGCAACCTGCCCTTCGGCCTGAACCTCATCGATCAGGTCGCCGGCGACGTGCGGCTGACGCAAATCCGCAGCCGCGGCCCCAACCGCCGTCCCTTCACCACCATTCAGGAAATCGAGAAGGAAGCGAACGCCAAAATCCAGGGACGCATCGCCGAACTTCAGACCCAGGCCGACGAAGCGAACCAACGGCTCAACGAACTCCAGGCCGCCAAAGATCCCCAAGCCCGCAACTTCCTCAGCCCCGAGCAGCAGCAGGAAATCGAAAATTTCCGCAAGAGCCAGGTCGAGGCCCAGCGCAATATCCGCGAGCTGCGCAAACAAGCCCGCAGCGATGTCGATAGCATGCTCGCCTCACTGAAACTCCGCAACATCCTCGGCACGCCCTTGCTCGTGGCCTTGATCGGCCTCGGGGTCTTCTTCTTCCGCCGCATCTCCACCTCCGCCAAATAAGTCTCTCATGAACAATCGACAGCTTATCGCCGTGCTGGTGTCCCTCGGCCTCGTGGCCGCGGGCGTCGTATGGAAATACCGCAGCAACACCGCCGCCGCGCCCTCACGCGAACTCGCGGACATGGACAAGGTGCTGCCCGATTTCGCCCTCAACGACGTCACCGGCATCCAGATCAAAAACAAACAATCCGAGGTCAATCTGGCCCGGGTGGATGACACCTGGGGCGTCAAGGAACGCGACGGGTATCCGGCCAACTACGATTTCATCAAGGACCTCGTCACCAAGGTCCACGACCTCAAGGTGATCGAGTCGGTGAAGATCGGCCAATCCCAGTTGGGCCGCCTGCAATTGCTCTCGCCGGCCTCCGATCAGGTGGCGGAGGCCAAGGACACGGAAGTCGGCACGCTCATCGTCTTCAAGAAAGACGGTGACCAGGAAACGGCTCGCCTCTTGCTGGGCAAAACCCTGGAGACCCGGAGCGACGATGACAACCCGTTCTTCAACCTCGGCGGCGCGTCCGGCCGCTTCGTGCAGGTCGGCGGCAAGAACGAGCTGGCCTACAAGGTGAAGGAACCCTTCACCAGCCTCAACGTCGAAGTCCGCGAATGGGTGGACAAACAATTCATCGCCCCGAGCGGCGGTCTCAAGACCATCGCCGTCACCGTCACCGAGCCGTCCGACCAGTCGTGGAAAGTGGATAAGGAAAAGGAAGGCGCCGATCCCGCCCTCGCGGAGAAGAAAGACGAGGAGAACGTCGATGCCGACAAGGTCAAGCAGGCGGGCAGCGCGTTCAGCAGTGCCTACTTCACCGATGTCGCCACCGCGGCCGAGAAGGACAAGACCGGCCTCGATGCGCCGGCCCGCACGGCCACCGTCACCTTCTTCGACGGCTTCACCTACAACTTCAAGATCGGCAACAAGGTCAAGCCCGAGGATGAGAACAGCGATTATTACCTCGCCCTCAACGTAACCTACACCCCCACGCCCGAGCCCACTGAACCCGCCCTCGCCGCGCCGGAGGAACCCCAACCCACGCCCGCGCCCGAAGGCGAAACCGACGAGCAGAAGCAGGAGCGCGAGAAGAAAGACGCGGACAACAAAGCCGAGTGGGAAAAAGCCCGGCAATCGGTCGATCTCGCCAAGTCGCAGTTCGAAGCCGACAAAAAGAAATGGGAGGATGACAAAAAACGTAAAGAAGAGCGCCTCGCCAAGGAAAAGAAATACGAAGGCCGCACCTACATCGTCTCGAAATACACCGTGGATTGGTTCCTGAGGGACCGGGCGTATTTCCTCAAGCCCGCGGACGCGGCCCCCGCAGCGGTGCCCGCGCCAGCTCCCGCCAGCAGCGCGGCCCCCGCGGTGTTGGAGCCACCGGGCATCCAAGTCCCGACGCCTCCGGCCCAGCCCCGGCCCATCGAAGCGGTCACCCCGCCGATCAAAATCGAAGTGCCGCCCAAACCCGAGACTCCCGGCCCCAAGCCCGCTCCCGAACCGCCCAAACCCGAGGCCCCGGAACCGGAGCCCGCCCCCGCCCCCGCACCAGCGCCGACCCCGGAGCCGGAGCAACCAACGGAGCCCACGAAGCCTGAATTGCCGCCGCTCCCCGGCGAAGAAGAACCCGCGCCCGCCCCGAACCCGACTCCCGAACCCGCCGCGCCGGAAGCTCCCACACCTGAACCGCCGCCTGCCGACGAATAAACCGCGTTTTTTTTAACCACGAATCACACGAATTGACACGAATGATGGACGGCTTCGTTGGAAGCAACCATCGTTCGTGTCGTTTGTTTTATTCGTGCGTTCGTGGGGAAGGAAACACTTGGGAAACACTCCAGAGGGCGGCTCGCTTGGAGAGCGGAGGCAAGCCGTCCGCGCCAAATGGCGAGCATCTCTTCGCTCGCGCGTAAGCCCTGTTCCGCACCCGAGGAAGACGCCGTTAACTATGATGCCAGGCGGCGGCGGGCCAGCAGGCCGGTCAACGCGAGGAAACCCAGTATCGAAGGCTCCGGCACGACCTCGCCGCTGATCGCGAAGATCGCCAACCGGCCCCCGCCGGTATTGGCCAAGGTGATCGAATCAATGGTCTTGGCCTGATCTTCAGCCGACAACACGAAGAGCGACTCATGGATGCTGATGGCGCTGTTCTGTTGATAAAAGACATTGGTGTAGCCATCCTCGCTGCGGTTGGAGACGCGGTCGCCCACCACCAGGGCGCGGGCATCGGCATTGCCACTGAACCAGTCGCGCCCGATCCCGGTGTCACTCGCCACGGTGTAAATGGACGTGGTGCTGTCGCTGAAATTCAGCGTCACCGACGCGGATGTCGAACCACCGGAAGTCGTGCCATACAAGGCCAGCGTGGTTAGCGAGGTCGGGGTCTCCAGAGTCAATGTGCCGGTCGGTTGGGAGCCGGTCGGTCCCGTCAGGAGGACGGCATTGCTTTGGGTGAAGGATTGGAATTGGAACGCGGCGCCGCTGCCGGTGGCGCTGGTGTAAACGCTGCCGGTCAACCCACTCACCGTGATGGGCGCGCTGTCGGGTTGCAGAAAATAAGTTCCGGCCTCGCCGAACGTGTAGCCTTCAAAGTTGCCCGGCCCGCCGTCCAGCGTGCCATTGACGGTTTCGCTGTAGGGAGTGGAGGGATTCATGACCACATCATTCGTCCAGCCGGTGGCAGGCAACGTGACAATGGCGGCGGTGGCGGCAGCGGTCAGAAGGACCGAGGCGGTGAGCGTGAGAATGGTAGTCTTCATAAGATACGAATGCGGGAATGGCGATGGAAAACAGCAATCGCGCGGCCAAAATCATCCCCAACCATTCCCGGTTTCCGGCCAATGAGTTCCTGCTTTTGACGGCAAACTTCTCTCATTCTTTCCCTCTCTCCCGGCGCTTTTTTCATACCTGAATGCATCGGTTTGATGTATCTATTTAATTACTCATTAGATGTTTTGTATTAATAAATAAGAACACTAAGAAGAAAATCGTGTTTTCATTCGCGCTTGGCCGAAGCCTTGCTGGTGATTCACTCATTATATTGCAAGGAGCGCGGGAGGAACGCTCCGCGGCATTTTTTTCAAAGCTTTTCATGGAAGTGTTCCGGGAACGTCGGGTCTTGTTTGTCAGTGATTTTTACCAGGAGGAAATCCTCGTGGGCGTGGCGGATCACGCCCACGAAGCGGGGTGGGAATTGATCTCGAACATGCGGTTCCACGGGCTGCTGCCGACGGATACGGAGGCCGATGGCATCCTGGCCACGGCACACTCGGAACGCGTGCGGGAATGGTTGAAGCGGTGGGAGGGGAAGTGCCCCATCGTCCACATGGGAGCGCCTTCCGAATCCCTGCCCTACCCGGCGGTGCAGGCCGATTATCCGGCGGCGGCAGCGGCGGGCGCTCGCCATCTGCTGGAGTTGGGGCACGTGCATTTCGCGTTTTACTGGCTGGCCGATCTCCCGGGCCTGCCCCTCATGGTGGAAGCGTTCGAGAAGACGCTGGCGGCGGCGGGCCGGCCGCTGCATCGGATCGATTTCCCCGCCGCGCATCCGGGCAATCCGGTGGCGGTGCCGCGCGAGGAACGGCTGGCGTGGCTGGGCCGGGCGTTGCAAGCGCTGCCGCGGCCGCTGGCCGTCATGTCGGATGACGACCGCCGCTCGCTGGAGCTGGTGACGGCCTGCGCGCGCGCGGGGCTGCGGGTGCCGGACGAGGTGGCGATCCTCGGCTGCGAAAACCGCGCGGTGGAGACGCGCATTTCGCGGACGCCGCTTTCGTCGGTGGATCTCAACTGGCAGCGGGTGGGCCTGGAGGCGGCGCGTCTGTTGCAGCGGCTGATGGAAGGCGCCTCGCCCCCGCCGGGGCCGCTCGTGGCGCCGCCGCGCGGCGTCATCGGTCGCCAAAGCACGGCCACCGTGGTCACGCCCTCGCCGGGGATCAGCCGCGCGCTGTTGCATGTGCGGGAGCATTTCGTCCAGCCGCTCCGGCTCGGCACGCTGGCCGCGCTGGCGGGCATGAACGAACGGCAATTCCGCGCCGAATTCAAACGCCTGGTGGGCCATTCCCCGCGCACGGAAATCCAGCGGGTGCGCCTGGCCTGCGCCACGTGCCTGCTGCGGGACACCCGGCTCAAGCTGGAAGCGGTGGCGGCGGAGAGCGGGTTCAACACCGCCAAAAAGCTGATCAGCGCCTTCCACACCACGCACGGACAGACGCCGGCGGCATGGCGGCAGCAATTCTCGGACCGGTAAGCACAGGGCCGCGCCGGAAAAAGGAACACTTAGGGTCGAAATGGGGAACAGCGCGCGCTCCGGGGGGAACGGTTCCAGCTACGCTTCCACCAGAGCCCCCTCTTCGACATACCCTAATCAACTATCACAGACATGTTTCAATCTCAATTCTTCCGTTCCCCCGGGTATCTGCTGCTGCTTGCCGCCGGTCTCAGCCCGGCCTTGGGAGGCGACCCGTTGTTGGGTCCCGACCAAGGCGACGTGGCCGTGGCGGTGGACACCGATGTCCGCTGGTCCTCCGCTTACCCGGCGGCCGAAGGCCCGGTCAACATCCTCGACGAGGATCCTTCGACCAAGTATCTCAACAACGGCCATCACAATGCCGGCTTCATCGTCACCCCGGTGGAATCCGGCGTGGTCAAGAGCATCCAATTCACCACCGCCAACGACGCGGACTGGCGCGACCCCATCGTCTGGCAGCTATACGGCACGAACGAGGAGATCCTCAGCGCCGACAACAGCACGGGTGAGGCGGAAAGCTGGACGCTGATCGCGACCGGCAACACCGAACTGACCACCGACCGCCTCACCGCCGGCCCGGCGCTCGATTTCGAAAACACCGAAAACTACACCAGCTACAAGGTGCTCTTCCCGGTGCTCCGCTATTTGCAGGATGGTTTCAGCTTCCAGGTCGCCGACGTGGCCTTGTTCACGGAGGCGGGCGGCGACGGCGTCAACGTGCTGACGCCGGACGCCTTTATCATCGCCGTGGACGGGCCACTCAGCGAAAGCTCGCACCCGGCGGCCGAAGGTCCGGCCCAAGCCATCGATGGCGATCCCAATACCAAGTATCTGAATTTCGGACGGCAGAACACCGGCCTCATCATCAAGCCCGGTGTGGGCTCCACCGTGCTCGACGGCATCGAGTTCACCACCGCGAACGATTTCGAAGGCCGCGATCCGGCCGTGTTCTTCCTGCTGTTCGGGTCCAATGACGAACTGACCAGCGCGGACAATTCGACCGGTTTGACCGAAAACTGGACACCCATCCAGATCGTGGCGCTGGACTTGCCCGCCGACCGCCTCACCAGCAGCGACGTGATCCCGATCACCTCCCCCACGGCGTATTCGCTCTACAAGATCATCTTTCCGACGCTGAAAAATGTCGCGTCGTCCAGCATGCAGATCAGCGAAATCCAATTGTATGGCACGGCGCAAGCCCCCTCTCCCCTGGGCTTCGACATTTCGCAGGTGTCCTATGATCCCGCGACCTCCAGCCTCGAGGTCACCTTTCCCAGCACGCAGGGAGCCAACTACGCGCTCGAGGCCAGCACGGTCTTCAGCCCCACCGGCCAGCCCGGCGGCTGGAACACGGTGGGCACGGTCACGGCGGGCCCCGGCGAGGCCACCAGCCAGACGGTCAATGCCGCCACGCTCAACGACGGCACGGCGCCCGACGCATTCTTCCTGCGCGTGCGCCGCGATTGAGCGCGGGGCTGTTGGCGCCCTCATCCCGCCTTGCTCATGTAGGCGGGGTGGCGGGCGCGGCTGAGGGCGGTGTCGTAGGTGATGCGCGTCTGGTGATAAAGATCGAGCAGGCAGGCATCCATGGTGATCATGCCTTCCCGGGCGTTGGTCTGGAGACAGTTTTCCAATGAATGGAGTTGGTTCTCGCGGATGATGTTGCGCACGGCGGAAGTGGCGACCAACACTTCGTAGGCGAGCACGCGGTGGGTGCGGTCGGCGGCGGGGAGCAGCTCCTGAACGATGATGCCCTGAAGCGAATTGGCGAGCTGGAGCACGACCTGCTTTTGCAAGGGCCCGTCGAAAATCCCGGTGATGCGTTCGATGGCTTGCGTGACGCTCGGCGAGTGCAGCGTGCTGAGCACGAGATGGCCCGTCTCCGCCGCGGTGAGCGCCGTGGCCACGGTCTCGGGCTCGCGCATTTCGCCGACGACGATCACGTCGGGATCCTGCCGCAGCACATGGGTGAGCGCGCGGCTGAACGACGGCGTGTCGATCAACACTTCCTGCTGCACGACGATGGCCTTGTGGTTGCGGTGGACGTGCTCGATGGGGTCTTCGATGGTGACGATCTTGCAGCGGCGCTCGCGGTTGATGCGGTCCACCATGTAATTGAGCGTGGTCGTCTTGCCCGCGCCGGTGGGGCCGCAGACGAGCACGAGGCCGTTGGGTCTGCGCGCAAAATCGTCGATCTTGTCCGGCAGGCCGAGTTCCTCGCGGTCGGGGATGCGGTCGCCGCAAAACCGGAAGCTGAATTCCGCGCGCCCGTTGTGCCGGTAAACGGTGACCCGCAGCCGGCCGGCCACGGCATGATTGAAGGACACGCACAACTCCCACTCGCGCTCGAATTTCTCGCGCTGGAGTGGATTGAGCAGCGCGGCGGTGATGTCGTCGAGATCGTCGCCGGTGAGGGCATCGGGGCTAACGAAAATGATCTCCCCATTGAGCCGGATCGCCGCCGGCAGGCCCGCGATGAGATGGAGATCGGAAGCGCGCAAGTGCGCGGCCTCCGCCAGCAGGCTTTCCAGGAACGGATGGGTGGTCATCGGGAAAACAATCGGCGGAAATGCCCGCGCCAGCGGGAGAAGGGAGAGGTGATGGAAAGCGCGGTCAGCAGATCGCGCGCCGCCGCATCGCGCGGGTTGAGTTGCGCCGCATGGGCGGCTGACGCGGCCGCGGCGTCGATCAAGCCGAGTTGTTGTTCGCACAAGGCGGCTTGGAGCCAAAGTGTGAAGCGGCTCGCATCCAATGCCAGCGCGTCCCGCGCGGCCTTGAGGGCGTGGACGAACCGCCTGTGGTAATAGTGGATGCGCGAGATCAACCAGTGCAGGAACCAGTCGGCGGGGGCGAGCAGCCGCGCGCGGTCCAGGCAATGGTCGGCCTTGGCCTCTTTCTGCGCGAAGAGCACGTCGGCCCGCGCCAGCCAGAGATAGGCGGAATCGCCGCGCTCCTCGAACGACGCGTCGGAAAACGCCATCGCCGCCACAAAGTCGCCCAGCCGCGCCAGCGCCACCGCCTTCGCCGCCAGCAATTCCGGCTCGTGCGGAAAGCGTTCCAGCGCCTTGTCGGCCCAGAGCTTGGCTTCGCGGCATTCGTCGAGTTCGATCAACATGCGCACCTGCCCCGTCCAGGCGCGCGGGTTTTGTGGATTGTGCTCCAGCACGCGGGCGAAGGAACGCAGGGCGCTTTCAAAATCCCCGGCCTCGAACGCCGTCTGCGCCGCCTGCAAATGACGCGCCTCATCATCCGCCACCGGCGTCGTTTCGGCGTCGTGACGGCCGGAGAATTCCGGATCGAATTCGAGATTGGAAAATCGGCTCATGGTGGTGAGGCGGGAAGCGACGCGGGATCGACAGGAGTGAGCGGCTCGAAGGTCTGCGCGCGTCCGAACCAATGGCGGTAAGGTATGCCGATGATATGAGTTTCAGCCACCATCGCCAGCTTTTGAAGCAAGCGTTCCTCTTGGCCTCCGGCATGGCCAATGCGTATTACGGAGGGCCACACGTAGCAGGCCCCCGGGGGCACGATCACTTCTCCGGCTTTCGGCATTAGATCGGAAATTCGTTGATACAAAATTCCTTCCACCTCGAATGCTGCCGGATGAAAACGAATGGTCTCACCGCGGAAAGCGAGGACACGCTCACACGTCATGGCAGCGCCCACATGGAACGAATCGGGGCGATACACAATCCAATCTCCGCGTTGGAGGGTGCTCAGAACCGGCGCCTGACGCGGACGCATCACGAAGTTCTCGCCATGCAAGATGACCGGCCTCGCGAAACGAAACAGCAAACCTTTCGATGCCACAGTATAAAAGGCCGGCGTCAATACCAGCGCGAGGAGCACCGCCAAGGGAAATCGGACGATCCGCCAGCACCGGACGGAAGCCGCCGCCAACACCGAAGCAGCGGACAGCGTATGCAAAAAAACGGCCAGTGAGCCGGCGGAGGTCATGCCCCAACTGCCCAATCTCGCGACAAAAACGGCTAGTGCGGACATCCATCCCAGGAAGACAAGAGTTCCCAGCGTGCGCTTTCCACACTGCTGCCATCGTAGTCCCGGCACCAGCAGCCACAACGGCCAACGGAACCAAGCGCGCAGACGCGTCGGGGAAGAGAATCTCTCCCGACGCGATGAGTGTATCCACCGCGATACCACCCCCGCGCGCGGTGGATAGTAAGTCGAGGTAGCAGGTTTCATGGGCAAATGGGGTGGCGGCGACGGCGGAAGCGCGAAGGTCAGGTCAATGACGTTGGTCGAGGCGCACGGTTTCCTCCGGCTCGTAGGCTTCGCTGGTTTCGCGCTGCGATTCGATATGCCCGACGATCTGCTCCATGAGCGCCACCGCGCCTTGGCAGCCCGCGCGGCCTTTGTAACCCTGGATGTGGACTTCCACCCGCCCGTCGGGCGTGATGGTGATGGTGAATTCGCGTTGCGGCATGGTCGAAGTGGAGTGGTAGAGAAACAGAGAGGGCGGAAGATCAGAGCGGAGGCGAGGGCTCGCGTTGCGGGCGATACCACAAGTCCAGCCCGCGGCGGCTGCGGAAGCCGTCGGGGCCGCGCACCAGCAGGCGCACCAGCAGACGAAGGATGCGCGGCGAGCGATAGGCGCGGAGATTGCGACCCGAGGTCAGCACCGGCTCTTTCAGCACCACGAAACGTCCCTGGCGTTTGAGCGCCTTGGCGAAGACCAGATCCTCCGCCGCATAATGGCGCTCGCTGAAGCCGCCCACCGCGGCAAACGCGTCGCGGGTGCAGAATTGGCAGGCGCCGCCGGTCAGACGCAGCCCGCGCATGACCACGACTGTCACCGGGTAAACCAGTTTCCACCACCGCGGGATTTCGCCCTCGAAGCGCGGCACACACCCGCCGCCCACCGCGCCCGCCTCGACCTCACGCCGAAGCTCGCGCAGCAGCACGACATCGACCAACGTATCCGCATCCACAAACACCAGCAGGTCGCCGCGCGCCGCGCCGGCCCCGGCATTGCGGGTGGCGGCGATGTGCCGGTGCTCCACGCGCAAAATCCGTGCTCCGCGCGCCCGCGCGAGGGCGGCCGTGGCATCGGTGGAGGCGTCCTCCACCACGAGCACTTCATACGACTCGTCCATCCAGGCCATCGCGCCCTGAATGGCATCGAGACAACGCTCCACCGAGGCTTCCTCGTTATAGGCCGGAACGATGAAGGAAATCATAAGCTGGTGGGCGATGGTGGATGGAACCGACGCCGGGTCAATGCTCCCAGCGGCGGACGGTCAGGTGGATGGCGTGGGACTCGTCCTCGGTTTCCTCGATAAGCGTGAAATCCCGCGCCTGCATTTCGTGTTTGAGTTGTTGGTAAACATAATCGCGCACCACGCGCTGGCTCATTTCCTCGCCGAGGTGGCGCAGTTCGTCGTGGTCATGGCCTGTGCCCGTGACATGCAGCGAGGCCGCCCCACGCGCGTCGCGGCGGAAGGTGATGGTGACGCCGTCGCGCGTGAAGCTCAGTTTTTCATCGCGCCCCAATTGCCCGGTCACGACCTGGCTGTTCGGCACTTCGAGCGAGATCCCGCGATTGGAAGCGTTCACTTCGGTGGATCCCTCCTCCGCCACGCTTTTGACCGCCGCGTAGCCGAGCGACGCGGCCGGCTTTTGCCACGGTCGTGGCCAGCGCGGCCGC
>CAZQUC010000071.1:0-13748 GCA_964596095.1 uncultured Enterobacteriaceae bacterium | reverse complement strand
CCGCAGCCGCCCGCGATCGGCCGGCTCGAACATATTCCCCCGCAGCACCGCGGCCGGTTCGCAAGCCAGCAACGACGACGCTCCGGCCTGTTCCGCGGAGGAATCGAACCACACCAGCCCGCGCCGCGCCCGCAACCGGCGCGCCACGTCCACCGGCGTTCCCTCCAAGGACACCGGCCGTTCCCTTCCAGCGACGATCCGCCGCGCTTCCATGGTCCTGTGTGATTCCCTCGGCATGGGTGGCTCGACAACGCCCCAAGAAAACGCATGATTCCGGGCTGTCCAGTTTCAGGAGAGGAGGAAATCCATGGTGAAACCCTCAAGGGACGGGCGCTCTTTCCCGAAGGGTGGCTCGGCTTTCTCCCTTGCCTCCGGCATTGACGCCGCCACGCCGATCCCGCACGCTCGGCCAAAGGTTTATGTCATTTTCCGTGAAGTGGGGTCATCGACTGAGGCCGCGAGCCGGGCCAGGCCGCCAGCGCTGGTTCGTCCTCGCCGGAAGCGGCATTTTCTTTTTCGGGGCCGGGATGGCCTTGGCGGCCCCGGAACCGATCAGGGAATCCGAGCTCGCCTGGTGGGCGGTCCAACCGCTCGTGAAACCCGCCGTTCCCGTGAATGGCGAAACGCATCCCGTCGATGCCTTCGCCGCGGCGGCGCTCGCCGAAGACGGTCTCTCCTTCGCGCCCGCCGCCGACCGGCGCACGCTGCTGCGCCGGGTGACGGTCGATCTGCACGGCCTGCTGCCCACGCCGGAAGACGTCCTCGCCTTCACCGGTGATCCTTCGCCCGACGCCTGGGTCTCGCGCCTCGACCGCCTGCTGGCCTCTCCGCGTTATGGCGAGCGCTGGGCGCGCCATTGGCTGGATGTGGCGCATTTTGCCGAAACCCACGGCCACGATCAGGACCGGCCGCGCGAAACGGCGTGGCCGTATCGGGATTACGTAATCGAAGCCCTCAATGCCGACACGCCTTACGCGCGCTTTGTCCAGGAACAGGTCGCGGCCGATGCGTTGTTTCCCGACGAGCCGGAACTGACGCCCGCGTTGGGCTTCCTGGCCGCCGGGCCGTGGGACGAGAGTTCGCTGCGCGACATTCGCGAAGACACCGTCGATCGCGAAATCGGCCGCTATCTCGACCGCGATGACATCGTCGCCATGGTGATGTCCACCTTCACCGCGACCACGGTCCATTGCGCGCGTTGCCACGATCACAAGTTCGATCCCATTTCCCAACGCGATTATTACGCCTTGCAGGCGGTCTTCGCGGGCACGGAAAAAGCGGAGCGGTTGTATGACCTGGAACCGGACCTCCACCATCGGCGGCAGCGGTGGCTGCGCCTGCAAGTGGCGCTGGATCGCGCCGACGCGCCGATGGTCGAGTCCTTGCTGACGCCCGGGTTGCGCCACGAGGCGGCGGAATGGGAACGCTCCATGCAGGCCCTCGCGGACGCGTGGCGGATCGTGCCCTTCGCGGCTGTCGCCACCGCGCACGGGACGGAATTGCAGCGGCAGGACGACGACTCGTGGCGGGCCGCCGGGGCGAGTCCATCCGTGGAAATTTACACGGCGGAAGGCCGGCCCGGTCTGGATGCCATCACGGGAGTGCGCCTGGAAGTGCTCCCGGACGCCTCGCTGCCCCTGAACGGGCCGGGTCGTGCGCCGAATGGCAATCTGCATTTGACCGGGTTCGAGGCCTTCACGGTTTCGGCGGCCAGCGGAGCCATCATCGAACGGGTGCCGCTGGTGAACCCGACCGCCGATTTCAATCAAGCCGGCTGGGACATCACACGGACCTTCGACGGCCAAACCGAAACGGGGTGGGGGATTCATCCCGAGGAAGGCCGGGCGCATGTCGCGACGTTCGAGATGGCGCGTCCGCTGCGCGTGCCGGAAGGGCAGGCGTTGCGCTTCGTGCTCAAACAGGAACACGGCCGCCAGCACACCATCGGGCGCTTCCGGCTGGCGGTCACCGGCCAGTCCCCTCCCCTTCCGGCCGCGCCGCCGTTGCCACCCGCCGTGGCTCGCGCGTTGACCGTGGCGCCGGCTCACCGCACGGACGAGGAACGCTTCGCGGTGCTCGCGCACTTTCTCCGCGAGCGGACGGCCCGCGAACTCAGCCTCCTCCCGGAGCCACGGCGCGTGTATGCCGGCGCGAGCGTGTTCCTGCCCAATGAAGGCCAGAAGCCGGTCACCCGTCCGCGTCCGGTGCAGGTCTTGCGGCGCGGCGACATCGCCCAACCGCTGGAGGAAGCGATGCCCGGTGCGCTCAGTTGCGTCACCCACCTGCCCGCGCGTCAGCCGCTGCATCCGGATGAAGCCCTGCGCCGGGCCGACCTCGCGCGCTGGCTGACCGACCGCGAGAACCCGCTGCTCTGGCGCGTGATCGTCAACCGCGTGTGGCACTACCATTTCGGCCGCGGCCTCGTCGAAACGCCCAACGACTTCGGGCGGATGGGCGCGGCGCCGGTCGCGCCCGCGCTGCTGGATTGGCTCGCCGTGACCTTCCGCGACGACCTCGGCGGCTCGCTGAAAAAACTCCACCGCCTCCTCCTCACCAGCCGGACCTGGCAACAACAAGCCTCCGCCCCGCTCGCCGCTCATCCGTTGCAACCGCTGAGCCGACGGCTCGACGCCGAAACCTTCCGGGACAGCGTCCTCCTTCTCACCGGCACGCTCGACCTCACCACCGGCGGCCCTTCGGTCAAACAATTCGTGATGAGCGAGGGCATCCACGTCACGCCGCGCGTCGATTATGCCGCGTATGATGTGGACGCGCCCGGCAATGACCGGCGGTCCATTTACCGGTTTCTCTTTCGCACGCTGCCTGACCCGCTCATGGACTCCCTCGACAGCCCGGCGGGCGATCAGTCCGCTCCCGTGCGGTCGGAATCCTTCACCGCTTTGCAGGCCTTCGCGGTGCTGAACCACCCCTTCATCGTCCGCCAGAGCGAGCACTTCGCGGCGCGCCTCACGGCCACCGGCACGGACCTGGCGCGGTCGATCGACGAAGCCTTCCGCCTCGCCTACCAGCGGCTCCCGACCGAGGAAGAACGCGACGACTGCCTGCGTTACGCCGCGCGGCACGGTCTGGCCAACCTCTGTCGCCTGCTGCTCAACAGCAACGAGTTTCATTTTATCGACTAACCCCATGAGCGCGCCCGCACCCCCACAGTTCTCCCGCCGCTCCTTCCTCTGGCGCTGCGGCGGCGGCCTCGGCGGCGTGGCTCTCGCCGGTCTCCTCCAGCGCGAGGGACTGCTGGCGGCCGAGCCGACGGAATCATTGCCCCGGTTCGCGCCCAAAGTCCGCCGCGTCATCCAGCTTTTCATGAATGGCGGCGTGAGCCAGATGGATACCTTCGATTACAAGCCCGAGTTGGAAAGACGGCACGGGCAGCGTTTCGATCCCGGCGACGGCGCGCGCGTCGAAGCCGCGACCAGCGAACCCGGCATGGTCATGAAATCGCCGTTCGCGTTCCGGCAATACGGCCACAGCGGCCGCTGGGTCAGCAGCGTCTTTCCCCACCTCGCGTCCTGCGTCGATGACCTCGCCTTCCTCATGGCCATGGAGTCGCGCACCAACGTCCACGGCCCGGCGAGCTTCCTCATGAATACCGGGTTCCTGCTGCCCGGCTTCCCTTGTTTGGGCGCGTGGGTTTCCTACGCGCTCTGCAACGAATCGGAGAATCTGCCGACCTTCGTCGTGCTGCCCGACGCGCGCGGACTGCCCTACAACCAGCGCGGGAATTTCTCCTCCGGCTTTCTTCCCGCGACGCACACGGGCACCATCATCAATGCCGGGGCGTCGCCGCCCATTCCCTATCTGCGTCCACCGGCCGCGGCGGCCGCGATCACTCCTCGCGGAGAGGACGAAGGCCTCGCGCTGCTGCGCCGGATGAACGAACGCCACCGCGCCGGCCATCCCGAAGACACCCGGCTCGACGCCCGCATCCAGAGCTACGAGCTGGCCGCACGCATGCAATTGGCCGCGCCCGAAGTTTTCGACCTCCGCGCGGAAACCGCGGCCACCCGGCGGCTCTACGGTCTCGACGATCCGCTCACCGAGGACTATGGCCGGCGCTGCCTCTACGCGCGCCGGCTCATCGAGCGCGGCGTGCGCTTCGTCCAAGTCTGGAGCGGCGCGGGCGGCCCGAAGGACAATTGGGACAACCACACCGACATCATCACCGAATTGCCCAAGATGGCCCGCGCCACCGACCAGCCCACCGCCGGCTTGTTGAAAGACCTGAAAGCGCGCGGCTTGCTGGAAGACACGTTGCTCATCTGGAGCACCGAATTCGGCCGCATGCCCTTCACCCAGGGCGCCACGGGCCGCGACCACAATGGCGGCGTCTTCACCGGCTGGCTGGCCGGGGCCGGGATCAAGCCGGGCGTGGCCCACGGGGAAAGCGATCCCTGGTCCTGGAAAGCCGCCCGCGACAAAACCACCACCTACGACCTCCACGCCACCCTCCTGCACCTGCTCGGCCTCGATCACGAACGCCTCACCTTCCGCCACAACGGCGCCGACCGCCGCCTCACCGATGTCCACGGAGATGTCATTCAGGCGATTTTAAGTTGATCCCCTCGGGCCGGCTTTCGGCGTCAGCATCGCCATATTATAAATCTCACCTCATCCATACCCACATCACACCTGGCCCCGAAGCCGTCTCTCTCCGCACGCTCCGTTCCACCAACACCCCTTCGCTCGTCGGCGATGGCGCGGTAAATGCTAAAGCGGCACCGCTTCTTGTCCTACAGCTATCAGTAAAAATATGAACGCAAACACTCACACCAACCCCTCATCGCTGACTTTTTGCTTTCCGCTTCATGGTGGCTTCCGCTCCTGGATGTTTCGCTTCATGGCCCTTTTCGGAGCCGGCCTGCTCTCCGCCCACGCGACGGTGACGCCTTACTCATGGATCCGCATGGGAGAGGCGGGTAACGTGTTCACGGACTCGAGTGGAAATGGCAAAAACTTTACCGCAGCCTTTTCGACACTCCCGGCTCCAGGAGGAACAGTAGGCGGCAATCCCATGACCGTGCTCGTCCCCACGGGAGTCGGAGGTCCATTAGGAACGACGGATTCTTCCAGCGCCATCTCTACCTTGTGGGGATCGTTCAACACCCGCACTTCCGGAATGTGGATCCAAGGACCCAACAATGGGCCGCCGACGCCGGATTTGTGGAGCTTCCCGGCCACCAACTGGGTAATGGAATGCTGGGTGCTGCCATTACAGAATGGCACGACTGTCAGCAGTGGCGGCCAGACCGCCATCTTTGTCGGAAACGGATCGAACAACAATGGCGCAACGGCGGGTGGTCAACGCTTTCGGATTGCTCCGGCGCTCGACGAGTTTGGCGAGGCGACGGGCGAACCTCAAATCTATCTCGAAGACATGGTCGTGACCCAAGACAATCCCGCGAGCACACCGGAAAACGAGCTGCCTCGAATCCCCAAGATCATCGGCACGCCCGTTCCGCTCGATACCACGAAATGGACACATGTGGCGGCGGTGAATGACAACGGCTCGATCACATTTTACGTCAATGGCGTGGCCAGCGGGCCGGCCGCTACCGGGCTTTCGGCTCCTAGTGGTTCGCCAACGGTCGGGTCGGGGCCGGATACCGTTCGACCGTTTCACGGGTATCTGGACGAACTCCGTTTCTCCACCTTCGAACCGGGACAATTCCAAATCAGCGACCTGCTGTTACGGCCGCCGGGACCAAGCGTCATCACGCAACCGGCCTCGGCCACGGTCTGGGAAGGAGGGGCGGCTCCCTTTGCCATCGACATCGCCTATGATGAAAGCGCTACCTACCAGTGGAGACTGGGAGGCACGACCTTGGCCGGAGAGGCGGAAGCCGAACTACGCTTGCCCGCGGTGACCGCCGCGCAGAGTGGTGGGGTTTATAGTGTGGATGTCACCACGGATGGCGTCACGGTGACAAGTGAAAGCGCCACGTTGACCGTGCAGGCTCCCGCAACGGAACACACCAACTTTTACCGAGCCGCGGTGGAGGGAGAGGCCAGCTTGTTGGCCTATTTCCCGGTGGACGGCGACACCGGCGCGACCGTGACCAATGTCAAGAACAGCGCGTTGAACGCGCAGCTCGTGGAGAACGCCTTCTATGATGGCCGGACGGACCGTTCCTTCGGCCAACGGGCGTTGCAGTTCCAACGCAACGGGTTGGTCACTTTCCCCAACCATACCGACCTAGAATTCACGGACGGCACCGGCACCATCGAAGCCATCATTTATCTGGCCCCCACGATCAGCGCGGGACAGGCGACCATTTTCGCGTTGGCCGACGAGGGCCAAATCTATTGCCAATTTCAAGCCAGTCTCGACGGCGGCAGCCTGTCCTTCAGCAGTGACAATGGTCTGCCGCCGGTCTCGTGGTCCGTGCCGACATCTCTGCGCGGGCGGTTCGCCCATGTGGCCTTCGTGTTCTCACCAGGCAGCAGCGCCTCCGGCCAGGTCACCGCGTATGTCGATGGCGTCTCGCTAGGCGCCAAAGACGAGGCTTTTTTCGGCAACAGCAACCTGCTTCCCGCTTACATCGGCTCAGCCGGACCGAAGGTGGACATCGACGGCGAGACCATCATCCCACTCGACCCGTGGCTGGGCACGATCGATGAACTGGCCATTTACAACGACGCCCTGCCGGCAAGCACGATCGCCGTCCACAATTCTCGCTTCCTCTATGGCACGGCGGTGGCGCCGCCGGAAATCACCAGCCAGCCCACTGGCCCGCTGAATCTGTTGGCGGGCGGAGCGCCGGTCCTACGCGTGACCGCCACCGGCAGCGCTCCCCTGGCGTATCAATGGAAACACAATGGAGTCGATATCACCGGCGACATCAGCGCGACCACTCCGACGCTGGTGCTGAACAACTCGACGGTGGCCCAGTCGGGCGACTACACGGTGACGGTGAGCAATCCACAAGGCAGCGTGGCCAGCACCCCCGTAAGCGTCACCTTCACCGCGCCGGCGGATAGCTATGCGCAGTATGTGCTCGGCGACAATCCTTCCGCCTACTGGCGACTCAATGAAGCCGGCGGCTCCGTATTGAAGGACTATGCCGGCGGTCTCGACGGCACGTATGCGAGCACGGTCGGCCTCGGCGTGGCGGGCGCTCCGGGCCTGGCGCCGGATACGGCGGCCCACTTCCCCGGCGAAGGCAATCCTGTGCCCAATGCAGTGGTGCCGTTCTCCCCCACCCTCAATCCTCAAGGGCCGTTTTCGCTCGAATTCTGGGTCAAGCCGAACTTTTCCGGGCAAACCGGCCGCGCCGTGATCGGCAATCAGAACCGCAATCCCGCCCGGGCGGGCGTGGCGGTCTATCAGGGGCTGAACGGCGCGTTCTGGGAGGCTCATCTGGGTTATGCGGAAACCGTGTTGTTCATCCAAGGGACGACGGTGCCGGAAGCCGGGCGTTGGGACCATGTGGTGGTAACATGGGACGGCACCAACACCGCGCGGATTTTCGTCAACGGCCAGGACGACACCCATCCCGACAGCACGGTCGCCGGCCCTCACCGGCCCAATGCGGAAGTGCCGTTTGAGATCGGCAGCCGTTCCGGCAACACCATTCCTTACCAGGGCGTGATCGACGAAGTGGCCTTCTACAACCATCAACTGACTCCGGAGCAGATCGCCGGGCATTTCGCCATCGATGCCAGCCCGCCGGAAATCACTTCGGTGGTGGCCGACGCCAGCCTGCGCCGCGTGCGCGTGACCTTCAACCGCGCGATGAACCCGGACACCGCCACCGTGCTTGCCAACTACACATTGACCGGCGGCCCGACGCTCACGGGAGTGGCGCCGACCAACGACCCCTCCGTCATCAATCTCGTGACATCCGGCCTGACTCCCGGAGGTGGCTACACCCTCAGCGTGAGCGGGGTGACGGACACACGCTTCAACGAAACGGCCATCGTCCCGGTCAGTCTCCCCTTCCGTGCCGGAACACTGAAGTCGGGCGGACTCGCGTTCGATCTTTACACCGGCATCGGCGGCACGGCCGTCTCCGCGCTTTACGAAGACGACCAATATCCCGACGGCGTTTTCACCAGCTCCACCGTGACCAGTTTCAGCACCGGGGTGGATTTCGCCGACAACTACGGCGCGCATGTGTATGGCTGGATCACGCCGACGGTCACCGGCGATTACCGCTTCTTCCTCCGCAGCGACGACGCGTCCGAGTTGTGGCTCAGCGCCGACGAGAATCCGGCCGGCGCCGATCTGATCGCCATGGAAACCGGCTGCTGCAATGCCTTCCTGGAGCCGGGATCTCCGCAAACCTCCGAACCCTTCCATCTCGTCGCCGGGCAGCGGTATTACATCGCAGCCTTTGGCAAGGAAGGGGGCGGCGGCGACTTCCTCCAAGTGGCGTGGCGCGAGGAAAACAACACCACCGCGGCCGCGTCGCTGTCGCCCATCCCCGGCGAATTCCTCTCCACCTACGTGGTTTCAGAGCTGAATTTCCTGCCGCTGAACACGCCCGTGTTCGCGGGCGGCCAGGTGTCCCTGACCTGGGACCAGCCCGGCACGTTGGAAGAATCGACGGATCTCAAGATCTGGACCCCGGTCACCGGCGCCCCCACCAGCCCGTATGTGACGCCGGCGACCGGCAGCAAATTCTACCGCTTGGTCGAGTGAGAAGAAGGGTCGGCGGTGGCTTTCACCTGCTGGAGGAAGCCATCGCTCGGTTCGCTTCAACACATCTCCTGCGGTGCCCCGGCTATCCCTTCCACTCGAAAAATTCGTCCAGCGTCCACGGCGCGAGGCCGGTTTCCTGCGCCAAGGCATCGAACTCCGCGATCTCGGCGGGAGTGAAGAGGAGTCCGCCGGCGGCGGCGGTGGCGCGGGCGGCTTCGGCTTCGGGCTGGCCGGGCAGGGTGCAGCCTTCGTTGCCGTGGCCGAGCACGTCGTCGATCACCGCTTTGACGTTGGCGGCCTGGGTGCGGCCTTGGGCAAAGGCTCCCGCGCTGAGGGCGTCGGGATGGATGACCTGGAAATAAAACGCGCAGGTGTGTTTCTCCCGCGCGGCCGGATCGGGGCGGCAGCGCACCGTGGGCAGGCTGCCGCCGATGAGGGCGGCGACGAGTTCATTGAGCAGGGACAAGCCATACCCCTTGTGCGCGCCGAAGGGCAGCAGCGCGACGGCGGCGTTGGGATCGGTGGTCGGGCGGCCTTCGGCGTCCACGGCCGCGTCGGGCGGCAAGGGTTTGCCCTCGCGTTTGAATTGCTGCACCCGACCCATCGCCACGGTGCTGGTCGCCCAGTCGATGACGATGGGAAAGCCCACCGCGTCGGTGGTGGGGAGTCCCCACGAATGCGGGTTCGTGCCCAGCGTGGGCGCTTTGCCTTTGAAGGGCACGACCTCCGCGAGGGCGGCGGTGCAGTTCGTATAGGCGAGGTAACCGCGTTTGGCCGCCTCCATCACGTAGCCTCCGCCCCAGAGATAGTGAAACGCGTTGTCCACACTGACCTGGCCGATGCCGAATTGGTCCGCGAGCCGGATGGCTTCCTCCATCGCGGCGAGCGCGGTGCTTTGACCGAGCTTGCGGTGCGCGTTCCAGACCCGGCTGCCGGCGAATTTGCCCGGCGGGGTCACGTCCTCGATCACCGCACCCGGCACACAGCCACCGACGAGGCTGCCGAGGTGCGAGTCGAGATGCAACGCCTTGATGGCATTGTGGGTGCGAATGCCGTGGGTGGAAGCGAGGGCGCAGATGCGCGCGGCGTCGGCCGCTTCGCTTTCCGTGAACCCGCGCTGCCGATACGCCGCGCGGACAAGTTCATCATGCCGGGATTGGGGGACGATGTGCATTTCCGGGAATTAGCGGATGAATTTCCGGACGCAACGGGAAACGCGCGGCGCGGCGCGGCACCTGCGCGCTTGAGGAACGCGATGAACGCCCGACAATGCCTTCGAGCCGATTGTTTCCACAAGCTCCCACATGACGACCGCCAACCAACTCACCTTGCTTCGCATCCTGCTCATCCCGGTCTTCATCGGGTTCGCGGTGTATTACGGGCAGAGCTGCGCGGCCGGCGCGCCGGAGGAGACGTGGCGCTGGGCGGCGGTGGCGACCTTCATCCTCGCCGCCGGCACCGATGGTCTCGACGGCTGGCTGGCGCGGCATCGCAACCAGCGCACCCGCCTCGGCACCATCCTCGATCCCATCGCGGACAAAGGGCTCATGATTTCCGCGCTGCTCACGCTGAGCCTGTCCGCGTGGCCGGAGAAAGTGCCGCTCTGGTTCCCGCTGCTCGTCATCACCCGCGACGTGCTAGCCATCGGCGGCGCGCTCTTGCTGGCGCATTTCGTCGGCCTGCGCGAGCTGTCTCCGCACTGGACGGGCAAGGTGGCCACCTTCGGGCAAATCACCGCGCTGGGAGCGGTGATGCTGAAATTCCCCCCGTGGTTCGCGCAGGGCGCAATCTGGTTCGCGGCCCTCTTCACCTTCGCCTCCGGCATGGTGTATCTGGCCACCGCGCTCACCATGATGAAAGAGGCGGAGTGAGCACCGGGCCGCGGCCGGTTCCTCCTTGCTGAACATCGGATCACAGGCAGACTGTGCGGCATGAAAGCGGCCTCACCCTGGCTCTTGACTGGCACGGCGCTCGGCGCTTTCGCGCTCGCCTTCGGCATGGCTCGGTTCTGGACGCCCACGCCGGCCGCGCGTGATGGGTCGCTCCCCATCCTCTCGGACGCCACCGCGGGTGGTTCGCCCCCGGCGGACGGCACCCACGCTCGCGACGAGGCAGAAGAACCCACTGGCGTGCTTCGCGACGACATCCTGCGCGAGGCCTTGGCCTCCCCCACCCTTCTCGACGCCGTGCGTCTGGTGATGGCTCGCGAGCAGGAAGACCATTGCGCGGACACCCGCCTCGTATGCCTCGTCGAGTTGTGGCCCGCGGAGCGGCTGGCGGAAGTGGCCGCCGTGCTCGAAACCCATGCCGCCAATGACTTCATCATCCGATTCGTGCTCGGCGCGTGGAGCGAGCGCGATCCCGCCACCGCGCGGGCCTGGGTGGAAAAACATCCCCTCAACGCCAGTGGCGAGAAAGCTTTCCTCGCGGGCTGGACCCGCGCCGAACCTGATGCGGCGCTTGCGTGGCTGGACAGGCAACCCGCTTCCCAAGCGACGAACCGACGCCGCGCGGCCTATCTGGAAGCCTTGTCAGAAACGAACCTCGCCGCCGCGTGGGAAATTTTGAAGACACGTGAGTGGCTCGGGACCAATCCCGCCGCGCTCGTGAGCTTGGCCCATCAATGGGCCGGCCGTGATCCCGCCGGCGCGCTGACCGCGATGCGGGAGATGATCGCTCATTTGGGAATTGCTTCCCAACCGTCTGGTGAGGGAGGTTGGAACCAGATGCTGCGGGTGTTGCTCGGCGCGGTATTGAGCGGAACATTCAATCGCGAGCCGGCGGCGGCCGTGGCGTTGGTGTCGCAACTCGCTCCGGAAGAGATAAAAACCGGCGCGGACGCCATTGCCAAAGAAATTCTCTCCCGCGATCCCACGACCGCGGAAGCCGTTTTGCGTGTGATCCCTCCCGAACAACTGGAAGCGTTGTTCCAATCTTTCGGCACGCAAGCTCCGGACCTCTTTCCCGCCTTGTGGTCGCACCTCACGGACGATTCGCTAAAAGTCCGTTTATTGGAAAATTCGCTGAAAGCGAATCCTTTGGAAGCCTCGCCCCACGCCTTCCGGTCGCTGGATCGCGCGGAGTTGGGGCGGGTGATCGACGCCGTGACCGATACGACGCAGCGCGAGCGACTCAACGCCAGAGCGGCGGCGACGATGGCGGGAATCGATCCGGCGTGGGCCTTGCAACGGTGGCAGCACGTGGGAGAAAGCCAACGCAAACGCTATTACGAGTCGATGTTGGCCGGGCTGGCGCGGACCGATGCGGAACAAGCGCTGGCCTTTTACGAAAACAGCCCGGACCAGTGGCGGTCGAAAAATTTGAAACTGCTCTGCTACACTCTCGGCCAAACCAAACCCGAAGCCGCGCTCGCCGTGCTGTGGCGTGAGACCTCTCCTCAAACGCAAACAGCAGCGGCCGCTTCGCTCTTCGCCGCGTGGGTCGCGCGGGATGCGACCGCCGCCTTCACCGCTCTGGAACAGGAAGCGCCGCAGTTGGATGTGCCTGGAATGTTGGAGGCATTACCCACGGCCACGAAGTTTGATTATCGTGGCGGCTTCATGTCACATTACCTCGATACCAACGATCTGGCCGCGAAACTCCGGGCTTTGGGCGCAGGATCCGAGGGAACTCCTCCGCCATGAAACGTCTCGGGCTTCATCTCGGTCTCGTGCTGGTCATGGCCCTCGCCGGCGGCTGGCTGGGCCGGCGCACGTTGCCGTCACCGCCTCCATCCGCCCCGACCCGCGGACCGGCGCCTCCGGTCATGCCCGGCATGTCGGGCCGGACGGAAGCTTGGCGCGCCCAACTGGCGGCGGTGCGGGCGGTGCCCGGCTCGATGTCGGAGATCGCGTGGCTCAAATGGGCCTTCGCCATTCCCGACGAGGACGTGCCCGCCGCCATCGCCGCACTCAATCCTCAGGTCGATTTTCACGCCTTGCGCTATCTTTACGCGCGCTGGGTCAAGCGGAACCCCGCCGCGGCTTGGGAGTCGTTCCGGCGCTCCGCCATTCCCGCCGAATCGAGCCAATTTTATCCCGAAGCAGGACAGGATTCCCGGGACAATTTGGTTTATAACCGCATGACTTCGTCACCGCGCTCCCTCATCGCGGCGCGCATGGTCGCTTCCTGGATACAGACGGACCCGCCGGCCGCGGCCGCGTTTCTCAGAAAATTCGAAGACCCCACCGCGTCGGAAATCGAAGGCATTCCGTTGCGCCGTTACGAACGCCAGCGGTTGGAGAAAATGGTCTCCGAATCGGATAGCGGCGGACCGCGACCGACCATAATCGACTTCGCCGGCCAATGGGCCTCCGCTTTGGCAAATTCCGCGGAGGGAGCCCAAGGCCGGCAACTCGCCGGCACCGTCCGCGAGTGGTTGGAACGGGATGCCGAGGCCGCCGGCCGCTGGCTGCTCGATCTTCCACAAGAGCAACGGGCGCTGTTGAATGCGCAAGAAGTTCATTATCACCTGCGTGAGACCGCTCCCGGCACGGCGGCGCCGTTGTTGCTGACGCTGCTTCACGACAATGCCTCTTCGGACGAAGCCTTGGTGGAGCAAGTCCATCAAGCACTCACGCCGGAAGCACAAAGGGCCAAAAACCTGCCCACCACCACGGCGATCCAATCGCTGCAACGCTGGGTCCACGAGGACGCTCCGGCAGCCTTGGCCTATCTGGACTCGATGGCGGATTCCGATTTCCGCGCGGTCCTCACCGGCCATGCCGCGGGGGCGCTGGTGCGGATCGATCCGCAGGCTGCGGTCGCCCTGCTCAATGAAATGCCGGGCGATCAGGCGCTCGCCGTGCCGGAGTTGGTGCGGGCCTGGACGGCCACCGATGCCGAAGCAACCCTGCGCTGGGTCGAGCACATCGAAGACCCGGACCTGCGCGCGGCGGGCCGGGAAACCGCCCTGCTCGCCTGGGCTGCCGCCGATCCGTCGCGGGCAGTGGAGCTGGCCACCCAATCCGGAGATCCCGCGTTGCGCGCCAACGTGATCGACGCGGCCCGGCAGGCGCTCCGGTGGAACCCCGCCGCGCTCCGGCGCTGGCAGGCCGAGCAGGGAATTGATGAGTGATGGAGGAAG
>CAZQUC010000070.1:0-13842 GCA_964596095.1 uncultured Enterobacteriaceae bacterium | reverse complement strand
TGCCGTGGTATCAAGGGCAAACCGCGCAAAATCTTCACGAAATCCCGCAGATTTTGCCCAACTTTCCCGGCGGAAATCACCGAAGCGAAGCGAAGACCGCCCAAGGCAACCCAATGCCGCTATTCCTGTCCCCATCGCCCCGTTTTCAAGAGGTCGTGGTATGAGACAATCAATTTCCACGCAGACCGTTTGCGCGGGCAGGCGTTCGGACCACACTGGGCGCTTCGTTGCCATGACGTCATTGGTTCCCCATCCCCGGCTGCTCTGGCTGGTCGCGCTCACGGTCGTGCCGGCCGCGACGCTCGCGGGAGTGACGCCGCAAGGAGCCGCGGCGGCCGGAGGGGTGGTCCTCTTCATCGGCCTGGTCGCGCTGATGGACGCGCTCGCGGGACGCTCGCGGCTGCAAGACATCTCGCTGACCGCGCCGCCGGTGGCGCATGGGGCGAAGGGCCGGGAAATCGAACTGCGGGTGGAACTGGACGGACTCCGCGCCCGCACGCGCGCGGGGTTGTCCCTGCCGGACGTGGTGCGCTGCGACCAGCCGGTGGTGAGCGTCGCGCCGCCGGCCGGCGAGGCCGTATGGGTGCTGCTGGTGCTCAAGCGCGGCCGGCATCTCTTCGACCATTTGTATGTGGAGGCCAACTCCCCGCTCGGCCTGTGGCAGCATCGCCGCGCGTTGCCGCTGGGCACGGAGCTGCGGGTGTATCCCGACCTGCGGCGCGAGCGCCGGGGCCTGGCCGCGGTCTTCCTCAATAAAAGCGCGATCGGCTTCCACACCCGCAGCCAGATCGGCAAAGGCCGCGAATTCGACCACCTGCGCGAATACGTCGCCGGCGACGACTTCGCCGACATTCACTGGAAAACCACCGCGCGGCGCGGCTTTCCCGTCACCAAGACCTATCGCATCGAACGCACCCGCGAGGTGTATGCCGTCATCGACCACTCGCGGTTGAGCGCGCGCGAGGTCAAACAGCCCCTCGAGGCCGGACTCTCTGCTGAAGTGGCGCACGCGGAGGGGCATCTCACCGGCGGCGACCAGCACGTCACCACGCGGCTCGAGCGCGCGCTGGAGAGCGCCCTCATCCTCGGCCTCGCCGCCGAGCGCCAGCACGATCTCTTCGGGTTCGTCACCTTTGCGGATCAAGTGACGCGCTTCGTGCGCTCCGGCTCGGGCCGCGCGCATTTCGGCATCTGCCGCCAGGCCCTCTGCACGCTGGAGCCGCGCCTGACCTCGCCGAACTTCGAGGAACTCTTCGTGTATTTGCGCAAAACCCTCACCCGCCGCGCGCTCCTCATCATCATGACCGATCTGAGCGATCCGCTCCAGGCCGAGAGTTTCGTGCAAAGCCTGCGCCTCGTCTCGCGCCAGCATCTCGTGCTGGTGAGCATGATCCGGCCCGAAACCGCCGCGCCGCTCTTCTCCCACGCGGACACCGCGTCGCTGGACGATGTCTATCGCGACCTCGGCGGGCATTTCCTGTGGCACGATTTGCAAGAAGTCGGCAAAGTCCTCGGCCAGCAGGGCGTGACATTGACCCTGCCCGACTCCGGCGCCTTGGCCACCGACGTGGTGAGCCGCTACATGGAGGTCAAGCAGCGCCAGATGCTGTGATCGCGCGCGACGCGGCCGGATGTCCCTCCGGGACGCTTGGCATATACTCATGCGCCGCCCGGCCGGTCAGTTTCCTGCGCCCGTGACCGGAATATCGGCGGTCGCGCGGTGGGAGAGCACGGTGACCGCGTGGGTGTCATAACGGATTTCCAAATCCGCCGCCGTCGCCAACGAACGGAGCGCGTCGTAAAGACTGATCCGGCGCAGCCGCAGCGTGACCGCTTGCCGGGCCGTGGTGTCATCCAACCTCACGATGAAATTGGGCTTCGCATGACCGGCCTCCGTGGCTTTCAATTGCAGGAAATCCAGCACCTCCGGCACCTTGGCCTCCTCCACCTCGAATTTCTCCAGGGTGATCCGCTTCATCCGCCCCTCCAGAGACGCCGCCTGCCGCGCCGTGTCCTGCTCCGCCAGCTCGATGTTTTTCAGCATGATGGCCGTGGGCCGGTGGTTGGGATCCGCGCGGTTAACGCGCACCAGCAGCGGCTTGGCCTTCGCGAAATCATTCAGGTAATAGGCCAGCTTCGCTTCGTCATACATTTGCTGGAGGGTCATCTTCCGCGCCGGAGCCGCTTGCTGCTGCGTTCGCTGCGCCGGAGCGGACGGAATCATCATGAGAGACAGGAAAACAACAAGGAACGGTGTGCTTTTCATGACGGCGCAAGATAGGTTGTGAAAGGGTGAAAGGCTGCGGCCGGAGGCCATGTGAGGAGAAAACGGGAAACTTCGGTCCCGACTTAGAAAATTATCCTCATTTTCCCGCCGCGCGGCGATTCGGAACCGAAGCTCCCCGCTATTTTTCCTTCGCGCACAGGCTCTTGAACCGCGCGCGGATTTCCTCCACCCGGCCGAGGGTCAGATAACAATCGTAGCTGAAGGTTTTGCCCGGCGTGATGGCGAACGTGGTGAGCGGCGCCACATACGAGCAGGCGGCTGGGCTGCCGGTCCCGGCGGCGAAGCGATAGCAGGTGAATTTCTCCATCACCGGCACACACACGCCGACGCCGAGGCCATCCGCGCCCGTGTAGGCGGCCCATGGCTCGACGGGCATGGCGAATTCGTTGGGCCAACCGGGTTGGCGTGAGACCAGCGGGCCGTCGGCCCACGGCTTCCCCTCGGCGGCATACACCAGTGTGTCGAGTTCGGGCGCAATGAAGACCGCCGGGATCTCGTGACCTTCCACCGGATGGGATTTTTCGCCCGTGTAACTCATAGCAAAACGGATTTTCACCACCTCATCCACGATCTCGATCCGCTGGCGAAACCGCATCTCTTCGATATCCGCGCCACTGGCCCAGTGCTTGGGCACGGAGACGGATTCCAGCCAGTCCTTGCCGTGCTCGAGTTTCACCACCTTGGCGGCATGGCCTTTCCAGTCACCTCCCTGCACCGGATTCCATTTCCAGGGCGTGCCGTTCCAGAGCGAGCCGTCGGCCTCTCCGTAATAGCTTTGCTGCACCAACCGTCCGTGATCGAAGTAATTGATAACATTCCGGTCCGACCCACTGGTCGACAGCCACGCCACGCCCGCGCCCCACTCTTTTTTCACGCCGACTTTCAACTTCCCGTTGTCGATGAACAACAGGCCGGCGGTGGCGGGAGCTTCCTTGGTGTCGCTTTTTCCGGCCTCCTCCGCTGGCAAAGACGGCGGGAGCAAGACCGCGACCACCGGCAATAGCGAGAGCTGGAGGGCGAAGCGGACGAAACGTGGGACTGGCCTCATGACCGGAGCGTAAATCCCGGCCCGACCATTGTCCTCCCGCGGCCGGATGATCAGGAGGTAGTGGATTCGCCCGGCCAGCCGCGATCCTCCTTGCCAGCGTTCATCGCTTCAGCCAAGATGCCCGCATGACGGCGGCACGGCAGGCGATGGAGGGAGGGCACGGGACGAACGCCGGGTCGCGCGCCTACGACTGGTTGTTGCTCGACCTCAACAGCTACTTCGCCAGCGTCGAGCAGCAGGATCATCCCACCCTGCGCCAGCGCCCGATCATCGTGGTGCCGGTGGAGAGCGATTACACGTGCGCCATCGCCGCCAGTTTTGAGGCGAAACAATTCGGCATCAAGACCGGCACGATGGTGCGCGACGCCAAGCTGGCGTGCCCGGGGTTGATCTGCGTGCCGGCTCGGCACCGCCGCTATGTGGAATACCACAAACTTGTATTGGAAGAACTCGACCGCCACGTGCCGGTGGATGCGGTGCTGTCCATCGACGAAATGGCGTGCCGATTGACCGGCCGGTGGCGGGAGCCGGACCAAGCGCGGGCGCTGGCCCACGCCATCAAGGCCGGGCTGCGGAAGAATGTGGGCGAATGCCTGACCTGCTCGATCGGCCTCTCCACCAACCGGCTCCTCGCCAAGCTGGCCAGCGATTTGCGGAAGCCCGACGGGTTGGAGGAACTGCACCCGCTGGACCTGCCGGATCGCTATCGCGGGATCAAATTGCGCGACTTCTGCGGGATCGGCCCCAACCGGGAAAAACGCCTGCTCCGCGCGGGGATGCTCACGCCGCTTCACATCTGGCACTGTCCGCCGAAGCAATTCCGCGCCATCTGGGGCAGCGTGGAGGGCGAGCGATTCTGGTATGCCTTGCGCGGGGTGGAGATCCCGCCCGAGCCGACGCGCAAGTCCTGTATCGGCCACAGCCGGGTGCTGGATCCGGTGGACCGCCCGGCGGTCTTCGCGGAGGAAGTCGGCCGCCGCCTGTTGCTCAAAGCCGCCAGCCGGCTGCGCGGGATCGAGCATCTGGCGGGCGCGCTCACCCTCAGCGTGCGGATCGAAAAAGGCCCGCGCCTGGCGGACGAGCGTCGCTTCACGCCGCGAAACGACACGATGTCGTTCCTGGCCGTGTTCGAGGAATTGTGGCGTGGCCTGCCTCTGGTCTCGCCGACGCGGCAGCCGGTGCGGCTCAAAAAAATCAGCGTGACCCTGCACGCGCTCGAACCCATCGGCGAGGCGCGCCAGTTGGAGTTCGACCTCGACCGCCCGCGTCCCGGCGCGCCGCTGCGGACGCCGCTCCCGTCGGGCCGGTCATCCGAGGCGGCCAAACTTTCCACCGCCGCCATCGCCGCGCTGGCAGATGCGGAGGAACGACGCGAACGGTTGAGCCAAGTCATGGACCGGCTCAACGAGCGCTTCGGCCGCGACACCGTGACCGTCGGCCTCAAGCCCGCGGCGGAGACCGACATCACCGGCACAAAGATCGCCTTCAACCGTGTGCCCGACTTGGCGGATTTCCCGAAAGAACGGCCCCTCGTGGCGGGGGCGTCCCGCCCACCGCCGGCACGACGCTCCCAGCCAGCCTCGTGATCCAAAAGATCCGCGATCTCCGCCTCTCGTGAAATCGGTGAAGGCAGCGATTTTCTGAAAGAAGACGCGGAAGCCGAAGGAACGTCGTGCCCAGCGGTGGGCGGGACGCCCCCGCTACGCTCAGGTGGTGACTTCGCGCAGGACCTCGCGCAAGGCATCGGCGCTGAAGGGTTTGGGGAGGAATCCGTTCAGGTCTTTCCCGGCGAAGCCTTCCTTCGTGTCCTGCTCGCTGTAACCGCTGAAGACAATGATGCGCTGCCCGGGCTGAACCTCGCGCAGGGCCGCGAAGGTCGCGAAGCCGTCCATCACGGGCATGGTCAGGTCGAGCAACACGAGGTCGAAGCAGCGGCCGCGCTCGCGCAGCATCTCTACCGCCTGCCGGCCCGAGGAAGCCTCTTTCACGGTAAACCCGAAGAAGGCGACCATCTGCCCGGCGGTGGCGCGCACGGCCTCTTCGTCATCGACGATGAGCACGGTGCCTTGGCCACGCCAATCGCGCGCGGGAGCGGCGGGGCGGAGGGAGGATTCCGCCGCCGGGGACGGGCTTTGGTGCGGGGGAAAGATGAGCGTGAACGTGGTGCCTTGGCCGGGCTCGCTGTCCAGGCGCAGGGCGCCCCGGTGGCTGCGGACGATGCCGAGCGCCGCGGCGAGACCGAGGCCGCGCCCGGCGCCCTTGGTGGAGAAAAAGGGGTCGAACACCCGGCGGCGCGCCTCGGGGCTGATGCCGGGACCATTGTCGGCGACCACCACCGCGGGATACGCGCCGGGCTGCAACTCCTGCCCGGCGCGGGCTTGGGCCAGCCACGCGGCGTCCACGTCGAGGAGCCGCGTGGTGATGGTGATGGCTCCGTCCTGACGCCGGCCGATCGCCTCCGCGGCATTCTGCACCAGATTGAGCAACACCTGGCGGACTTGCGTCGGGTCGATGAGCACCGGCGGGAGGTCCGCGGCGAGATTGAACGCGAGCCGGGCGTGGCTGCCGGTGGAAAAACGGAACAACTCGGCGGTTTCGCGCGCGAGGCCGGTCAGGTCGAGCGACTGCGGATCGAGCTCGCCGCGGCCGGCGTAGGCGAGGAGCTGGCGGCAGAGGCCGGCGGCGACTTGCGCGGCCTGCTCGATCTGCGCGATGTTGGCGGCGGAGGGCGACTCTTGGTCGATCGCGAGGCGGGCGAGGCCGGCGTGGCCGAGGATGGCGGTGAGGAGGTTGTTGAAGTCGTGGGCCACCCCGCCGGCGAGCACGCCGAGGCTTTCGAGCTTTTGCACCTCCAGGAGCTTGCTTTCCATCTTCTCGCGCTCGGCTTCGGCCTGGCGGCGGGCGGTCAGGTCGGTGATCTGCGCGACATAGTAGCGCGGGTTGCCGGCGGGACCACGGATGAGGCCGACCTGCACGGAGACGTGCCACGCGGAGCCGTCTTTGCGGAGATAGCGTTTCTCCATCGGCGCGTCCTGGGTCTCCTCGCCGGCGAGCACGCGTCGGGCGGTGGCGCGGGTAAGCTCCAGATCATCGGGATGCGTGATCTCCAGGAAAGTCAGCCGGTGCAGTTCCTCGCGCGTGTAACCGACCATCCGGCAGAAGGATTCGTTGACTTCCAAAAACCGATGGTCGAAGCCGGTCAGAATGACGCCACCGGGAGCGCCGTCGAAGATCGAGCGGCGCAACTCGATCTGTTCGCGCAACTGTCGCTCGATGGCGCGACGCCGGCGCAGATCGTGCTGGAGCACCGCGATCAGCACCGAGGAACCGGTGAGCAACAGGACGACGGCGCCGAGACCCGCGAGCACGGTGAGGCGGGCGTTGGCACGCAGTTGGAGCCACTGGGCGGCATCGAAATCCACGCCCAGCACGGCTTCGAGCTTGCCATCGGGGCCGAACAACGGGGCGAAACTGCTGACCCAGGTGCCCCAGAGGTCGTCGGTGACCTCGTCGTCAAATACCCGCTCGCCGCGAAAAGCGCGTTCGATCCCGGGGGTGACATTCTCATAGACATAGCCGGGCTCGGTGCGCTGCTCGATCTCCCCCTCGTAAACGCGATCGCGGTTGTAGTCGGTTTCGGAATCGACGAAAAGGAAGATGGCGCCGTCGGCGCGGCGGCGGAAGGTGTAGATGTCCGCCACGGCGGGGTTGAGCTTGAGCCAATTGATCTGCATCTGGATCAACTCAAGATAGAGCGGGTCGTCCGGCGCGGGATCATCGGGGAGGCGGGCGTGGCCGGCCTGCTGCATCTCCTGCGCATAATAGGGCACCAGCAGCTCGATCTCCCGGCGCATGTTTTGCTGGGCGCGGGCTCCGGCGCGATTGACCAGCCACCAGCCGCCGCCTGCCACGAGGACGAGGAGCAGCCAGGCGATTTTAGGCACGGTGGCGAGCCGCCCGCTGCGATGCAGCCAGATCCCGAGCCCGAGCCACAAGCCGGCGACCAAGGCCAGGAACACCAGATAGTCGGTGTTGGAAGCAAGCCAACCGTTCATCGTGGCAGACGGGAAGACGGTTCCGCGGGGAAAAGGCCTCCGCGTAAGCGCCGCTCATTCCTTGCGCGTCGCCTGGCGTTTGCCAGGAATTTGCTTTGATGGGCCGGCGTCGTGGTCATGGTCGTGGATCATGATCAAGGAAAAATGCGGAGAAGAAGACGCGGCCGGGGGTGGTCTGTGCGTCTGTTTCAGGTGTGAAAACGAGGTGATAATAGTGGTGCAATAAATTCAAATTAACTAATAGTCAGGTTTAATAGCATGAGAGAGCACGCCGCAAGGGTCAATATGTTTTTCTGACCGCGGCGAACGGGTTTCCCTTGCCATCGCTCATGCTGCGGCGGTTTCTTTCAGCGCTTTCACAAACCGGCGCGTGGTTTCCGAAAGGCCCTCCGAGCGATGGACCACGCCCACGCCCAACGGCGGCGGCGAGGGCGCCAGCGGGATGAACCGCAAGGGCTGGGCGGTCACGCACAAAAGCGTCTCGGAGCTGATGGTCAGGCCACGGCTCGCTTCCACGGCGGCCACCAGGCTCAAGGCGCCGTCGCATTCCTCCGCGATGCGGAGCTTCCGCGCCGGCACGCCGAGAATGCCGGCGATCCATTGATGATACTCCGCATACCCCGCCTGCGAGAGCGCCACCAGCGGGAGCCGCGCCACTTCGGCCACGGAGACACTGTCACGCGCCGCCAGCGCATGCTCCGGTGCCACCACCACGCCCACCCGGTATTCACGCAGCAGGGAAAAGCGCATCCCGCGTCCCGGTTTGCTGTGCCGCACCATCAGCGCCGCGTCCAGCCGGCCCTCGTGCAGGCCCGCCAGCATTTCGTTCGAATTCAGGTCGTGCAAGACCACCTTCACGCCGGGGCATTGCTCGCCGAATTTCCGCAGCGCCGCCGGCAGGATTTGCAACGTCGGCGACGGCGCGTAGCCGATCCGCAACTCGCCCCGCGCAGCGCCGGCCTCCGCCCGCACCGCCGCCACCGCCTGCTCGGCGCGTTGCAGCACGCCACGCGCGTCTTTCAAAAACCGCGCGCCCGCCGGCGTCAGCCGCAACGTGTTGGCCCCGCGCTCGAAGAGCTTGACCCCCAGTTCGTCCTCCAAATCGCGGATTTGCCGGCTGAGCGGCGGTTGCGACACGTGCAACCGCTCGGCGGCGCGCGTGATGTTCTCCTCCTCCGCCACGGCGACGAAGTAACGCAGATGGCGAAGCTCCATGCCCACGAGACTACCCACCGGGTATGCTGAGACAAGCAACATGATATTTCCCGGCCCGCCGAAACCGGCGTCTGTTGGGACACGACGAAAGCCCGGCCCGGGCTTTCCTTCACTCATCAACCAATCCATGCCCGCCATGACCAAACTGCTCGTTCTCTATTATTCCACCTACGGACACATTGAAACCCTCGCCGGCGCGGTCGCGGACGGCGCGCGCGGTGTCGAAGGCGTGGAGGTCACCGTCAAACGCGTCCCCGAGCTGATGCCCGAGGACGTGGCGAAAAAGGCCGGCGCCAAACTCGACCAGGCCGCGCCGGTGGCCGACCCGAAGGAACTCGCCGATTACGACGCCATCATTTTCGGCACGCCCACGCGCTTCGGGAACATGGCCGCGCAGATGCGCAATTTCCTCGACCAGACCGGGGGCCTGTGGGCCGCCGGCGCGCTCATCGGCAAACTCGGTAGCGTCTTCACCAGCACCGGCACGGGCGGCGGCAATGAAAGCACCATCCTCACCTTCATCCCCACGCTGCTGCACCACGGCATGCTCTACGCCGGGCTGCCCTACTCCAATCCGGAACTGGCGGACATCAGCGAAGTGCGCGGCGGCAGTCCTTACGGCGCGGCCACCATCGCCGGCCCCGACGGCTCGCGCCAGCCCAGCGCCAAGGAACTGGCCCTCGCCACCTCCCAAGGCCGGCATATCGCGACCCTGGCCGTGCGACTGACCAAATAACTCTGAAAAGAGTGTTGAAGATGAACCGCAAAGAACTCAAAGAACTCAGAATCAATCCTTTGCCAAAGAAAGCGCAAAAACCTGGAGTCATGCACAAGTGAAGGAAGGGAAGCCTCCCTTGCCTCACCACTTATTTTCTTTGAGTTCTTTGTGCTCTTTGTGGTTATTTTGATCAAAAAATTCAGGATCACCACCGCGCGCCCTCCCCTCCCCCGCTCCACTATTCCACGACCACTCATGAAAAAACTCATCCATCTGCTGCAATTGAAATTCGTCCCGGCCAACTCGTTCGCCGGCTTGCTGGCGCTGCGCCTCTGGCTGGGCCTGAGCATGCTGGGCCTGCATGGCTGGAGCAAGCTCAGCGGCTTCTCCACGCTCAAGGACAAATTCCCCGACCCGCTGCACCTCGGCTCGCCGCTCAGCCTCACCTTCGCCGTGCTCGCCGAAGTGGGCGGCTCGCTGCTGCTCATCAGCGGCCTCTTCACGCGACTGGCCGCGCTCGGCGGCGTCTCCACCATGGCCATCGCCTTTTTCGTGGTGCATGGCGGAAAACTGCAAGGCGAAGGCAATGGCGAACTCGCCTTCATTTATCTCGCCGGTTACGTGACGCTCCTCCTCGCCGGCGGAGGGAAGTATGCGCTGGACCAGAAGCTGTGACAGCTTCCCTCCCCTCCTGGCGCCTTGGCGTGAGTTTTTTCGTCAATATCTCACGCCCGCTTCGCTCAAGACGAGGAGACAGATAAAAGCAAGCCTCCCCTCTCTCCTCACGCAGCGGACAAATCATCCGCAACTCTGAAGACTTGCTCCCGGTGTTTCAGGCGGTAGTTTAGCGCCGTGGCAACTTTCGCGACAACCGTTGACGCAGGAGATGACGCTCAGGAGGCCATCCGCAACTTGCTGATGAGATTTCCGGCCGGGCGGCGCGTTCGTGTGGAAGTGACCGAAGAAAAAGCGGCGGCACCGGAACAAGCTCCGAGTTTGGATGAATACCGCGCCTTGGTGGCGGCCGCCCGCCACACCGCTCCCAAATCTCCTTGGAAAACCACCGCGGAGGCGCTCCACGAAATTCGGGAGGCCGAGGATCGTTAAATGGCTTGGGTCGTCGATACCTCCGTGGTCTTGGACATTCATACGGGTGATCCCGTTTTCGAACCGGGCTCGACGGCATGCGTCCAATCGCGTCTTGTCGATGGGCTGATCATCTGTCCGGTCAGCTTTGTCGAAATCGGGCCTAGCTTCGGTGGTGACCCGAGGGCGGCTCGGTCTTTTCTTCACAGTGTGCTCATCTCCAGCGCCGAATCGTGGACTGACGCCGACACCGAACTCGCGCATGAGCTTTGGCATCGCCATCAGTGGCTTCGCCGCCAAGGCGCTCAAACAAAACGTCCGGTGGCCGATGTGCTGATTGCGGCCTTCGCGATGCGTTTTCAAGGGATCATCACCCGCAACGCCGACGATTTTCGAAATGTTGCGCCGACGCTGACGATTGTCGAACCCTGAACGAATCCAAGGCAAAGGGAGCGTCTGCAACTGACGAGCCGCCCATGAATGATGCTTCTCCCGGCGATCCAACAGCGCGACAAGTGGTCCCGTATCAACGACGACCGCGCGATTCTTCACCAAGTCCCTCCAGATGTTTTGGGTTGCTGCCAAGGTCGTCGATTCCCGAATCGAAGCTTCCGACATGTTTCATCATCAACGCCCGCAGCCGCTTTTGTTCAGCGGCGTCCTGTGGGGACGGGCCACCGGTGAGCCAGCCTTGGAAAAGCTCGATCGTCACATCGCGAATCTTCCGCCCCTGCGCGGCGGTCTTCGCCTTGCCCCTCCGATACAGGTCGTCCGGGATGTCGATGGTGGCTTTCATGGAAGCAATTTTACTTGTTTACTGTATCGCGTCAATGTCTCACGTCCGCTTCGCTCACAGGGCGAAGGCACGCCGGGGGCAAATTCGTCCCTCCACGCGCTCCGCAGACGCGCCGCCGACACGGCGGTATGGAGGATTCTCTATGCCTGTGATGGCGGCGGTGTCCACGCTTGACGCGGGCGCGCTTCCACGATTTTGATTTCGCGCACCGGGCCATCCACCCAGTAAAAAATCCACAGTTTGGGAAAGGCTTTGATTTGGATGGCGCGTCCCGTTGCATCCTTGGTGTGGTAGTCGCCAGCCTCATCGGGGGAATGACGCAACCCTCGCAGCCAGGCGAAAATTTTTCCCCGTTCCGCCGGCCTGAGCCGTTG
Organism: uncultured Enterobacteriaceae bacterium; assembly: GCA_964596095.1. GTDB lineage: Bacteria > Verrucomicrobiota > Verrucomicrobiia > Verrucomicrobiales > V1-33 > CAJBME01. The sequence goes on along the minus strand of CAZQUC010000070.1, from coordinate 2,263 downwards.
AATCACGGCTTGCGCCTGCCATTCCAGATAAATCATGTAGGGCGGCAACGCCATCAGCTGCGAGCCGGGGACGGCGGTTCCTCCTCGGGCTTCCATTCGCTCCAGCGCGTGTCGGCGGCGTCCAGCAGGGCTGCCACCCGGTGGGGCCCGCCTTCACTGCGCCACGCCACCAGCATGGCCAAATACTCGGAAAACTCGCGCAGGTCGGCGTCCGGCAATTCTCCGGCCACCTGTTTCATTTCGGCGACGCTCATCGGAAGATGATAAACGCCCGACGGCAGAAAACCAGTCCTGAACTACCGGGAATTTGCTTTTTGCACGGGCGGCGGGTGATGAAATGTTCGTATAATCACATCATAGTAGCTGTGAGTGAGAGGTTCTCTGTAAAGGGATAGGTAACATGTCTCGACGACCTGGCCCCCGCGGCGCCCTCCTTTTACTCCCGCCGGATCTGCGGCGGCGGGCTGGTGGCGCCGGCGGGGCGAGCACCGGTTTCTTCCTCGACGGTGCAGGTGATATAGGTGAAGCCGTCGCGTTGCAGGATTTCCAACGAGCCGCCGATGAGGCCGGCGCGGTAATTCATAACCCGCAGGCCGATGCCCTGGGCCGGCTGGAAGCCTTCGGGGAAACCGAGGCCGTTGTCTTTCACCTCCAGCTCGATGCGCTCTTGGTCGTCGCGCCGCAGGCTGACCGTGATGTGTTGAGCCGCGCCGTGTTTGAGCGCGTTGTTCACCGCCTCCTGCGCGATGCGGTAAAGCTGCGTCGCCGTCTCCTGGTCGGTGATGGCGAGGTCGTCGTCCAGGTCGGCGACGCACTGCGATTGCCCGCGCCGGGTGATGCCGGCGGTGAGGTCGCGCAGGGCGTCCTGCAGGCTCTTGCTCTGCAAGGCCACCGGCGAAAGACCGCGCGCGAGGTCGCGGGTCTGCGTGATGGCTTGGCGGATGAGGTTGGCGATCTCCGCCGCCTCCGCGGCCTCCGGCGCGTGGCGCGTCTCCAGTTTTTGCTGCAAGACCTGCGCCATGAATTGCACGCCGGTGAGATGCTGGCCCAGGCCGTCGTGCAGGTCGTGACCGAAGCGGCTCTGCTCGCGTTCGGAAATATCGAGCACTTCTTTCTCCAGGCGTTTTTGCTCGGAGATGTCACGCAGGATGTGGGCGTAACATTCGGTGCCGTCCTCGGTGCGCGTCGGGAGCAGGGTGATGGATTCCGACACGGTGATCTCGCGCCCGTCGCGCGTGAGCACGGCCGATTCGCCCGTCCACGACCCCTGCGCGTCCACCGCCGGATAACAGAGGTTGTTCTTCATCTCATGCACCCAGTGCGGCAGCAAATTCTGGAGCCGCCATGCGCCGGCGTCTTCCTCGGGCAGGAACCCGATGAGCCGCCGCGCGGCCTGGTTGAGATAGATCAACCGGCCGGTGTTGCGCTCGGCCATGATGACGCTGTCGGAGGTCGCCTCGAGGATGCTGGAAAGCTGCGCGCGCGCATTCTCGGACCGCTGCCGCTCGAAGGCGTCCGCGATATTGCCGCCGGCGAGCTTGAGGAGCGAGACGGCGTCGTTGTCCCACTGGATTTCCCGCGTCGTCGAAGCCAGGCCGAGGAACCCGACGAGATCGCCCCGGATGAGCATGGGCACGAGGAGGATCGACTCGATGCCTTCGCCTTGGAAAAGCGCCCGCTCGCGGCTGGCGGCTTCCGTCAACGAGGCCACCGAGTAAATGGCCAGCCCGTCACCGCGCCGCAACCGCTGGGCGGCCCAGGGAAACGCGGCATCCAGCGGCGTGCGGTAAATCTGCCGGAAGCCGGTGCCGTGGCCGGTGCTCGTCCATTCGTGCGTGTGCTCGACGATCTGCCCCAGCTGGTGGACGCGGAAGCAATGCGCCTGCTCCACCTGCACGTAGTCCGCCATCGCCGCCAGCGCCTCGTTGATCCCCCAGTCCAGCTCGCTGGCGGGCAGATTGACGAAGTGGTTCTGAATCCGGTAAACGAAGGACTCGAATTCCACCCGTTGCCGCAGGGCCGTCTCCGCCCGCAGCAGTTTGCGGGTGGCGGGACCGGGCGAGTGGCTCAATTGGGATGGGTCGGACATGGAAAAGCGTGGCAGGCCCGGAAGCCTAGCGGCTCCGGCCGAGAAATCGCCGTTTTTTTCTCCCCCCCACCGCAGCTCACGCAGCCGGTCTCACCTCAAAGGGCATGAAGGGCGAGACACCCGGGGTGGAAAGCGAGACGCTTTCCACGGCGGCCAGGATGGCCACCCTACCCA
>CAZQUC010000069.1:10588-13866 GCA_964596095.1 uncultured Enterobacteriaceae bacterium | reverse complement strand
TGGTGCAGGAGCCGACGAAGGCGACATTGATGGGCGTGCCCTTGATGGGCGCGCCGGCGGGGAGCTTCATGTAATCGAGCGCCTCCTTGAGCGAGGCGCGCTCGGCGTCGGTCGTCAGATCCTCGAAGCGCGGGATATGTCCGGTGATGGGCACGCCATGGTCGGGCGAAATGCCCCACGTCACGCTGGGCGCGATGTCGGCGGCGGCGATTTCCACCACGTCGTCATACACCGCATCGGCGTCGCTGGCGAAGCCTAGCCACCGCGCGACGGCGGCGTCCCATTCCACGCCGGTCGGGCAATACGGACGACCCTTGAGATAGGCGAAGGTTTTGTCGTCGGGATTGACGTAACCGCAGCGCGCGCCGCCCTCGATGCTCATATTGCAAACGGTCATGCGCTCCTCCATCGAGAAATTGTCGAAGACCTCGCCACCGTATTCGTAGGCGTAGCCGATGCCGCCCTTGGCGCCGAGGAGGGCGATAATGTGGAGGATCACGTCCTTGGCATAGACGCCGGGGCCGAGCTTGCCATTGACGTTGATGCGGCGCACTTTCATCGGCGCGAGGGCCATCGTCTGCGTGGCCAGCACGTCGCGCACCTGGGTGGTGCCGATGCCGAAGGCGATGGCGCCGAAGGCCCCGTGCGTCGCGGTGTGCGAATCTCCGCACGCGATGGTGGTGCCGGGCTGGGTGATCCCCTGCTCGGGGCCGACGACGTGGACGATGCCCTGTTTGCCGGTGCTGAGATCGAAATACGTGACGCCGAATTCCTTCGTGTTCTCGCGCAGAGCCTTGATCATCTCCGCGGCCTGCGGATCGGCGAACGGCTCGTGCTGGTTGTCGGTGGGCACGATATGATCGACGGTCGCGAAGGTGCGGTGCGGGTATTTCACCTTGAGGCCCAGGTCGCGCAGCATCCCGAAAGCCTGCGGGCTCGTCACTTCATGGATAAGGTGCGTGCCGATGAGGAGTTGCGTCTGGCCATTGGGGAGCGTGCGCACGGTGTGCGCCTCCCATACTTTTTGAAACAAGGTTTTGCCCATTGTGGATCAGCGGATGCGCCGGGGAAAGCACCGGCGGATGGAAAGTCTAGCACGCTTTCGCAAAAAAAGTAGCGCGCATCCGCAATTTTGAGGGAGCGCCGGCTTGCCGGGCGGCGGCTTGCATCGCGCGGGCTTCCGGTTCATGGAAGGTGGATGGGCGCACGGTTTTCCTGGCAATGGTGGCGACGTGTCGGCGGGCGGATGGCGGCGCTGGCCGTGGTCGGTCTCATGACCTCCTGCGGCACGGCGCGGTTTTACACGCAGGCCGCGCAGGGGCAATGGCGTCTCCAGCGCGCGGCGCGGCCCGCCGATGTGGTAGCCGCCGATCCGCAGGTGGACGCGGCGGTCAAAACCAAGCTCGCCTTGGTGCGGGAGCTTCGGCGGTTCGCGGCGCGGGAGCTCGGGTTGCCTGCGAACGGGCAATACGCGGCTTACGCCGATCTCGGGCGACCTTACGCGGTGTGGGTGGTCTTCGCCTCGACGGAGTTTTCGGTGGAGCCGCATCGCTGGTGGTATCCGCTGGTCGGTTCGCTGAACTACCGCGGATTTTTCAGCGAAGAGGCCGCGAAGACGCTCGCCGCATCGCTGGAGCGCGAGGGCCTGGAAACGCACGTCGGCGGGGTCGAGGCCTATTCCACGCTCGGTTGGTTCAAGGATCCGGTCTTGAATACGTTCATTCATCGCGGGGACGTGGAACTGGCGGAACTCATTATTCACGAGCTGACCCACCAGCGGCTTTACATCCGCGGCGACACCGACTTCAACGAAGCCCTCGCCACGGCCTATGCGGATCACGGCGTGCGGCGGTGGTTGCTGGCGCGAGGAAAAGCGGACGATTGGCGGAGGTTCGCGGGCAACGTCCGTGCCGAGCGCGCGTTCGTGGCCCTCGCCCTGGAGGCACGGAAGAAGCTCAAAGCCTCCTACGCGGCGAGCCGCGACCTGCCGGAGGCGGAGCGCCGCGCGCGCAAGGCCGCGGTGCTGGAGCGTTTCCATCGCGAGGCGCTGGCCTTGCGCCGGCGGCACCCGCGCCTGCGACGGATCGATCGCTGGTTCACCCAGCCGGTGAACAACGCCCGGCTCAACACGCTGGCGACTTACTACACCCTGGTGCCGGCCTTCGAGGCGTTGCTGCGGCGGCATCCGGATGACGCGGAGGCCTTCTTCCGCGAGGTGGAAAAGCTGGGCAAACTCCCGAAAGCGGCGCGCCGGGAGGCCTTGGAGGCGCTCAGAACTGGAAGTAGATGAAGTCCGACGTTTGCGGGCTGCGCAGGGCGATGACACCGGCATAGAGCACGGCCGCCGCGACCGCCATCGCCGTCGTCCACCCCCAGCCGGGGAAATGCGTGGCCGGGGCGGTGGGCCGGAGTTTCCGCAGCGCCGCCACCGCATCCATGACGAAATGCGCTATGTGTGTGGCGCGCATCCAGTCGTGTAAATCCGACGGCAACAACGGGGGCGGGGCATGGTCGATGATCTTGATGCGGGTGACCATGCCCTCTTCGGCTCATTCTTCGCCCCTTGGCAAAGTCCGACAGACGGCTAGAGTGGCGGCTTCATGGCTCTTGCAAAGATCACCCAGGTCGCCGGAACGGCCGTCCCCGTGCCCGGCAATGACATCGACACCGACCGCATCATCCCGGCGCGGTTCATGAAGTGCGTGACCTTCGACGGATTGGGCGAATTCCTGTTCCACGACGTGCGCAAAAACACGGACGGCACGGACAAGGAGCACCCACTCAACGACCCACGTCATGCCCAAGCGACCATCCTCATCAGCGAGGCCAACTTCGGCTGCGGCTCCTCGCGCGAGCACGCGCCGCAGGCCTTGTATCGCTGGGGCATCCGCGCGCTCATCGCGGAGAGCTTCGCGGAAATCTTCTTCGGCAACTGCACCACCCTCGGCATCCCCTGCGTGACCGCGGCCCGCGAGGACGCGCAATTGCTCTCCCGCCTCGTGGCGGAGAATCCCGCCCTGCCGGTCATCATCGATGTCGAACGCAGTCGCGTGTTTTACGGCCTGGACGGCGCGAAGAATTTCCCCGTGCATTTGCCGGACAGCGCGCGCGACGTGCTCATTGGCGGCAAATGGGATCCCATCGCCGACCTGCTCGACGGCGAAAGCGCCGTCCGCGACACCGTCGCCGGTCTGCCCTACCTGGCGCGATAGGTTCGGGGCCGGGATGGAAAAGCAGGAGAACTTCAGCGTCCTCGGATCGCCCCGAGAAGGACGACT